>JBBSBT010000130.1:0-7688 GCA_038250985.1 Bacteroidales bacterium | reverse complement strand
GGTAAAACCAATGAAGAACTGTTTCCTAACGATCATGCGGCGAAATTTACCGCCGACGACTGGGCGGTTGTTGCCGGGGGCGAAATGCTTACACACGATGAGGAATTGAATGGCCGTAAATATACCATCATCAAGTTTCCCATTTACCAGGGAAATAAAACCCTGCTGGCGGGTTACGCCATCGACATGACTGAAATCAAACTCTTTGAAGCAGAATTAGAAGCAAAAAATGCATTAATTAAATCAGTTTTCTCTGCCATTCAGGACGGTATTTTGGTACTCGATTCCAAAGGAGTTCACATTGAAGTCAATGAAGCACTTTGCAGGATAATTGGTTTTACAAAGGATGAATTACTAGGAGTCGGCCCCCCTCATCCTTATTGGGCTGAAGAATCTGCCGCCAGCATCGAAGCTGCGTTTCAGAAGACCATGCAGGGAAAGGGGGGCGAGTATGAATTGATTTTTAAACGTAAAAATGGCGGGCGCTTCCCTGTGATTGTCGCATCATCACCGTTGCGCGACAGCGAAGGAAACATTGTTAGCTATACTGCAACCGTTAAGGATATTACCGATCGTAAACATGCCGAAGAAAAAATTAATCAACTGAACGAAATTCTTGAACAAAGGGTGGTTGAGAGAACGGCCAAACTGCAGTCAGCCATAAACGAACTGGAAGGGTTCAGTTACTCTGCTTCCCACGAAATACGTACCCCGCTCAGGGCTCTGAATGGCTATGCCAGCTTGTTAATCGAGGATTATTCATCAGTGCTGGATGCCGAAGGAAATCGTATGCTTAATATTATAGTGGATAGCGCGAATAAGATGGGACATCTGATTGATGACTTGCTTTCGTTCACGCGTTTCAACCGCCAGGAGATAGACTACTCGGAAACAGATATGTTTCAAATGGCAAAATGGGCTTTCGGAGAGCTTACCACAGAAACCGAAAGGGAGCAGATTGATTTCAGGATACAGCAACTTCCTGATGCCTATACGGATCTTGATATGATGCAACAGGTATGGCTAAACCTGATCGGAAATGCAGTCAAATTCACTAGCCGAAAAACAGAACGGGTTATTGAAATCGGTGCCGAAACCGGAACCGAATCAACCGTTTATTTTGTAAAAGATAACGGGATGGGCTTTGATAATGCATCCGTAGATAAACTGTTTGAAGTTTTCAGGCGGTTGCCCGGAGCTGCTGATTTTGAAGGTACCGGCATAGGACTTGCCATCGTGAAACGTGTACTGCAAAACCATAAAGGCCGGGTATGGGCCGAAGGAAAAACCGGCATAGGAGCAACCTTCTATTTCGAGCTGCCACTCAAAGGACGAAAAGCTAACAAGGGTTGAATTGATGCATTTACCTCAGTACTTGAATCAAAAACTTTGAACAAGCGTTATTTCACAGATAAAGAGTCCGTTAGTCTCAATCTTTCTTAAAATTCTCATTCATCTACTTTATCTCTGAATCTCTCCGCTTCGTGTCAGCGGCCTGTAACTTGTCACACTGAGTGTTCCCGAAAGCTTTCGGGACGAAGTGCTGTAACCCTGCGCTTTGGCTTGGTTCGGCTTTGCTCACCAATCACCGCTCAGCGGCCTGTAACTCTTGAACGCAAAGCATTTGAACGCCGAAGGCATTGAACGCGAAGCATTGAACCTTTCAACCCCTCAACCATTCTAACAGTAAAAATAAAACCATACAACCAACAGTGTTTTTTAAAAAAGCAGCCATGAAAAAAGCAAACCAACAAGATTCCCCTGAAGTTGCTTCCCTCCGGCAAAAAGCAGAAGAGATTCTGCATGAAAAACAAACGTCAAGCAAAAAGACGAACACTGCAGGCCCGCTATTAAGTAAAGATGAAGCCGAAACACTAAAGCTTCTTCATGAACTGAAAGTGCACCAGTTAGAACTTGAAATGCAGAATGAAGAATTGCAGATGGCGATTCAAGCCGCCGAAGAAGCAGCAAAAAAATATGCAGATCTTTATGAAGAAATTTATGATTTTTCGCCTGCAGGTTATTTTACGATCAACCACGATTGTACTATAAGCCAGATGAACCTCAGCGGCGCCAGGCTGCTTGGCGGTGAAAGATCTAAACTGGCTGGCAGTAATTTCAGGAATTATATCACCAGCGATACGCTTCCCGCCTTTAACGACTTCCTGCAACAAATATTTGAAACCAATTCGAAGCATACCTGCGAAGTGAGATTGATCATTAAAGGCTTTCCTTCAAATTACATTCATCTCGAAGGTATCGAACCCGATTACGGAAAAAAATACCTGATCAGCGCTGTAGATATTACCTCGCGAAAACTGGCCGAACAGGCGCTGAATGAAAGCGAGAAGCTTTTGCGCGAACTCAATGCTACCAAGGATAAATTTTTCTCCATTATTGCACATGATATTAAAAGTCCCTTTAATTCAATAAAAGGAGGTTCGCAATTTCTTCTAAGGGAATTCGACACCATCAGTAAAGATGAAATTGGAAATATCATTAGCCAGATACATATAAGCTCCGGAAACGCGTTGAAATTGCTCGATAACCTTCTGCAATGGGCCGAATCGCAAACAGGGCAAATTACAGTTACCACCGAAAGCGTAGATCTTCTTCAACTCGTACCCGAAACAATCGAATGGCTCAGGTCAGAGGCCGAGAATAAAAATATTTTACTTCAGGCTAATGTTGATAAAGGTAGTGTTGTTCTGGCCGACAACTATATGTTGCGAACAATCCTCCGAAATCTGATTAGTAACGCAATTAAGTTTACCTTTGATGGGGGAACCATCGAGATTAAAACCCGGTCCCAAAAGCAGGATGTACTGATCAGTGTAATCGATAACGGTACCGGGTTCCGGACTTCAGATCTTGAAAATGTTTTCAAAGTGAACCATAAGCTTATGATGCTTGGTACAGCTAATGAAAAAGGGACCGGGCTGGGTCTTATCCTTTGTAAGGAATTTGTCGAAAAACAAGGCGGCAAAATCTGGATCGAAAGTGAATTAGGAAAAGGAAGCTCGATTTTTTTTACTTTGCCGATGGGATGAAGGGATTGAGGGATTGAAGAGATTGAAGGGATTGAAGGGTTTGAAGCGATTGAAGGGATTTATGAGATTGAATGTCATTTATGGATATTGCGGTTGTGATTTTGAATCGCTACTGTTTCAATACTTTTCCGCTCCTGTTAACAGATTATAAAAATTGAAGAGGGATTACCTTCGTCCCGATAGCTTTCAGGACCGCTTCGCTCGGTTGAAGTGGATAATACTAGCCACTTGTAAAAGTGGTTGTGAATTTGCTTAATTTTCCGTTGCCTGTTTCTGCTATTTTTCCATGATGTTACAGGTGGCTTAGATTTCAATCTATTTTTTAAAAATAGCAACCATCGGTTGATGAACTGTTGTCATCAGAAAATACATTGACCTCACTGTTAAATCCTTGTACACTGTACAGAATTTTTGCCAAATAGAAAGTATTGCAATTATTATGTCTGAAAAAAACAAGAACACCAACGCAACCGCTTCAATACGTCAAAAAGTCATTGAAAAATCATCTCAGAAAAAGGCTTTAGATGAAGCAACTTTTTCCGAAGCTGATCTGATGAAACAGATACTGGAGTTAAAGACGAACCAGGCTGCACTTGAATTAAAGAACAAGGAACTCCGGAAGGCCGTTGCCAATGCTCAAACAACCATTGAATCATTAAAGATGGATGAGGCACGGTTTCAGGCTGTGACTATAGCTGCGCAGGATGCCATACTTATGATTGATCCTGCCGGCAACATCTCTTTCCTTAATACAGCAGCCAAACGTATTTTTGGTTATACCAGGGATGAAATGATGGGTAAAAACCTTCATTTTTTACTGGCGCCTCAGCGCTATCACAGTGCCAATGTGGAAGCATTTACACGATTCATCCAATCTGGTAAAGGTGAGAACCTGGGTAAAACGCGCGAATTGCATGCTGTTCGCAAAGATGGATTAGAAATAACTGTTGAGTTGTCACTTTCAGCTCTCGATCTCCCGGATGGGCGCTATGCTATAGGTATACTACGCGACATATCAGAAAGAAAACATATTGATGATACCTTGCGTAAAAACAGAAGGGAATTTCAATCCTATTTTGATGCCGGTTCGGTTGGTTTAAGCGTTACGGCACCCGATGGAACCTGGATCGAAGTTAATCAATGCTTCTGTCAGATGCTAGGCTATTCAAAGGATGAATTAGTCGGGCTCTCCTGGGCTGAAATCTCTCATCCTGATGATCTTCCGAAAAATCAGGAATTGTTCCGGCAAGCTATTAATGGAAAGATTGATCATTACCAACTCGACAAACGGTTTTTACGGAAAGACGGCAGCTTGGTTTATGTGACTCTGTCAGTAGTTTGCCAGTTAAATGATGACGGTTCTGTGCATCATTTTCTTTCTTCATATATCGACCTTTCTGAACGCAAAAAAGCTGAGGAAGCAGTGAAACTTAGTGGAGAACGGTACCGGCAGATTATAAACAGCGTTGATGAAATCATATACTCGCTGCGTACTGAAAACGATCCTTTGAAAATGGAGGTCGAATTTGTAAGCAGCCGTTCTGAGCAAATTCTTGGTTACAGGCCTGATGAATTTCTTGCTGATCCATCACTATGGTTTTCGATCGTTCACCCGGAAGATAAACTATTATTAATGGAAGTAACTAAGTATGCTTTTGAAAAAAAACTTAACCTGCCCCGAACATACCGCATCAGGCATAAGTTAACCGGGGAGGATATCTGGATGGACGATCGCCCCCAGTTTTTGTTTGATAAAAATGGAAATATTAGCGGTGTTTTCGGCAGTGCACGTGATATCACAAAACAGGTCCGTGCTGAAGAAGCTGTACATATAAGCGAAGCGCGGTTAAGACGTGCCGAATTGGCTTCACGTACAGGAAACTGGGAATTACATCTCGACTCACAACTTATAATTGCATCCGAAGGTGCATCAAAACTATATGGACTTGATTGCAGTCAAATTACTTTTAATACTATCAAAACTATTCCATTGCCTGAATACCGCCAAATGCTTGGTGTTGCTATAAAAAATTTAATCGAAAAAGATATACCCTACGATGTTGAGTTCAAGATAAAAGCAGTGGATACTGGCCTTGTATTCGATATCCATTCAGTTGCTTTTTTGGACAAAGAAAAACGAATCGTCTTTGGGATCATTCAGGATATAACGGATCGTGTGAAAACGGCGGAAGCCTTGCGCAAAAGCGAAGATATGTTTAAAAGTGTTTTCGAAGCAGCTAACGTTGGGAAATCGATTACCATGCCTACCGGTGAAATGTTCGTCAACAAAGCTTTTGCCGAATTATTGGGATATAAACGGGAAGAATTAAAGCATAAGAAATGGCAGGATATTACTCATGCGGACGAAATTGAGAAAATAACACAAACATTATCTTCATTATTTGACGGAGAAATTGAATCAGCCAGATTCAATAAAAGATTTATTCATAAAAATGGTTCATTTGTCTGGGCCGATATCAGTGTTGCATTGAGGCGTGATAGTGATGGGAAACCAATTGATTTTATCATAACACTGGTCGATATTTCTGATCGAAAACAGGCTGAGAATGCTCTGAAGGAGAGTGAAACATTATACCGGACTCTGATTGAAAAAATACCCGACGGAGTTTATAAAAGCACTCATGAAGGCAGATTTATTGAAGTAAATCCTGCCATGGTTAGTATGCTTGGCTACGAAAACAAGGAGGAATTATTAGCTATTGACATAAAAAATGAGCTCTATTTCAACAGTAACGATCGCGAAAGCCTGACATTGGATGAGATGCGCGAAGAACTCGGCATATTCCGGCTCAGGAAAAAGGATGGTTCAGCAATTTGGGTCGAAGATCATGGATGGTATACCCTTGATGAAACAGGTGAAACCTTCTACCACGAGGGCGTATTACGTGATATTACCGAAAGGATACAGGTGGAGGATGCTCTGAACGCGAGCGAAACTATATACCGTACCCTGATCGAAAAAGTTCCCGACGGTGTGTATCGAAGCACCCCGGATGGCAGATTTATCGATGTTAATCCTGCTATGGTTAAAATGCTTGGATACAACAGTAAGGAAGAATTATTAGCTATTGACATAAAAACCCAGCTTTATTTTGATCCGGCTGAACGCGATAGCCTGGTGCTTGATCAGCACCTGATGGAAATGGGCGTTTACAGGCTTAGGAAAAAAGATGGGTCCGAAATATGGGTCGAGGACCATGGTTGGTATACGCTTGGTGAATCAGGCGAAACCTTGTTTCACGAAGGAGTAATGCGTGATATTACCGACCGTAAAAATGCTGAAGAGGAACTCAAAGAGAGCCAGCTGCTGTTCCGGAATCTTACTCTCGTTTCGCCGGTCGGGATTTTCCGTACCCGCGCTGATGGGTATACGACCTATGTAAATCCACGTTGGTCGGAATTATCAGGCTTGTCCTTCGAAAATGCTCTGGGATTCGGTTGGCTAGATGCCGTACATCTCCAGGACAGAGAACGATTGACTGAAAACTGGAATGCAGATGTTAACCAGAAACAGTCATCCACTGCAGAATATCGTTTTCTTAAACCTGATGGAAGCATTGTGTATGTGATTGGATATGCAGTTCCTGAAATAAAGGACGGTATCATTACAGGATTTATCGGCTCTATTATAGATATCACCGAACGCAAACAGGCAGAGGAAGAAATTCAAAAACTGAACGAAAGTCTCGAAAACAGGGTTGTTGAGCGCACTGCCCAGCTCGAAGCCGCCAATAAGGAACTGGAATCATTCAGCTATACTATTTCCCACGACCTTCGTACTCCACTCAGGGCATTGGATGGATTTGCCAATTTCCTGCTCGAAGATTATGCCCCCAAACTGGATGACGAGGGAAAACGTATGCTGAGGATTATTATCGAAAACGCGAACCGAATGGGTCATTTGATTGATGATCTCCTTGCATTCTCACGATTAAACAGGTATGAAATACAAATAGAAGAGATCAACATGGAGGTCATGGCTAAAAATACTTTCATGGAACTTAATTCAGGTATAGATAATAAACTGATTGATTTCCAGGTGCAAAACATCCCTGCAGCATCAGGCGATCCGGCCATGATAAAGCAGGTGTGGCTTAACCTGGTAAGTAATGCCATTAAATACTCATCGAAGAAACCAGCCCGCGTTATTGAGGTTGGATATAAAACAGAAGGTGCTTCGGTAATTTATTTCGTGAAGGACAACGGGGATGGTTTTAATATGGCTTATGCCAATAAAATGTTCGGAGTATTTCAGCGTTTGCATACCGTTAAGGACTTTGAAGGCACCGGCATTGGGTTGGCAATCGTAAAACGAATCATACAACGTCATGGTGGCAATGTATGGGCAGAAGGGAAAGTAGGAGAGGGGGCAACGTTTTATTTTACGTTGCCGGGGACGGGAGAATAGTGAAAAGTGAAAAATGAAAAATGAAAAATGAAAAATGAATAATGAATAATGAATAATGAATAGTGAATAATGAATAGTGAATAGTGAATAATGAATAATGAATAATGAATAGTGCCCTTCGTCCCGATTGCTATCGGGACCGCTCAGGGTGACGGAATAGTTAGTAGGGAGTAAGGAGTAAGCAATTCTGAATCACTGTGCTGGGGCTC
>JBBSBT010000129.1:0-7700 GCA_038250985.1 Bacteroidales bacterium | reverse complement strand
CGGATTACTTACTTTATCCGGTTATACAGGTACGATCGTTAGATGGGAAAGCTCAGTTAGCCCTTTCAGTATTTGGACACCTATTGTAAATGCGGCCGCAACATACACCTCAGGAGTTTTAACTCAAACCACACAATTCAGGGCTGTAGTGCAAAGCGGGGCTTGTTCTGCTGCAAATTCAACAACTACAACGGTAACCGTCGACCCTGCAACCGTGGCGGGTGCTGTTTCGGGTGGCACAACGATTTGCTCCGGAAGTAACAGCGGCTTGCTTACTTTAACCGGAAACACAGGTACAGTAGTAAAATGGCAGAGTTCGGTTTCGCCTTTCAGCAGCTGGACTGATATAGCAAACACACTTACAACCTATACTTCAGGCACATTAACTCAGACCACACAGTTCAGGGCGGTGGTACAAAGTGGAGTATGTGCGGTGGCTTATTCAGGGGTGGCAACAGTGACGGTTTCTCCAATTCCAACTTTAACAATCACCAACCCGGCACCTGTTTGTGCTCCCGGGACTGTCAATTTAACTGCTCCGACCGTAACCACTGGATCAACTCCTGGGCTGATATTGACCTATTGGACAGATGCTTCAGCTACCATTTCTTATCCTACTCCTTCAACAGCCAACAATGAAACATATTACATAAAAGGAACTACTGCAGTCGGGTGTTATGATATAAAACCGGTAACAGGTAGCATATACTTAACACTCGGCTTACCTAATTTTGCTTTGGGTGCAACTTCAAGCATTTGTAACGGATCGGCCCCGGTTAACTATAGCGCAACAGCTACCAACTCTATTACATTAACATATAGTCTTGATGCAGCAAGTTTAGCCGGAGGAAACACCATTGTTGCGGCTACCGGGTTGGTTACTTTTGCTCCTGTCTGGACCGGAACCTTGCAGATTACAGCCACAGCGACAGGCTGCGGGGGACCTTCAATCGCAATACATTCGGTGACAGTTAACCCATCCCCATTGGTTTCTTTAGTTGCATCACCTACTGTGGTCTGCGGGGGATCGAGTGTTACTCTGACCGCCACCAACTCAGGCAGTACTGTACCTCAAACCCTTTCCGGAACATCAGGCACTATTAATTTGTCTATTCCTGACAATAATACTACAGGAGTCAGCTCCAGTATCACTCCTTTACCGGCCAGTGGTGGCTCTATACTTGGAGCTACTGATTTAATTATTGTTACCTTGAACATCACTCATTCCAGAGACCAGCAAATGGACATATTTCTGGTTGATCCTTCAGGAACGAGGGCAATGCTTTTATCTTCACAAAATGGTGGAAACAATCCAAATTATACAGGTACAACTTTCCGGACAGATGCAGTCAACCCGATAACTGGTGGTACTGCGCCATTCAATAGTACCTATTTACCGGAAGGAGGCATTTCTGTTGCACCAGACAGAACCGGCGCAGCATCCAATCAGGCTGGTAATTACAATTCAGTTATTCCTGCTGCTGCATTAGTCGGAGCACCAATAGACGGCGCATGGAAACTGAAGGTTTTTGATAATACTAACAATAGAACAGGAACCCTAGATGACTGGTCACTTTCGATTACCCACCAGGTCAGCAATGGTTATACCACCGTGGTAAATGGTGACCCAAGTATTGGCGCAGTTTCATATAATGCCGATCATAGCATTGCAACATCTATTGTTACCCCGGTTGCCGGAACACATATTTATACAGTTACTACTACAGAAGGAAATGGTTGTTCAAGAACTTCAAATCCGGTAACCGTTGTTGTTAATCCGCTTCCGGCACCTGTTATAACCGCCGACTATTGTTTGGAGCGGCCATTTGTTTGGCTAACGGCTACAAGCGGCTATTCAAACTATCAGTGGAGTACAGGGGCTAACGGAGCTTCAAATAAGCTGAAAGTTGATGTTGCTGGAAATTATACGGTTACGGTTACCGATGCAAATGGATGTTCAGGTAGTAGTACCATTGCGGTTGCTGATGAATTGGTTACGGATGGAAGTTTTACAAATTTCAATGCAGCTTCGCCTACCTTTTTTACCGAATATACTCAAAATCAAGCATATTATACTGGTGTTTCGACTTCCGGTTTATGGCCTGAAGGTTATTATGCTGTAAACACCAGTGCCTGGTCTGGCAACCCTCCTGCACTCCCATTAGGATATCATACAGCTTTTCACGGCAGGGATCATACAAATAATACGAGTGGCGTTCGTAACTTTCTGATGGTAAACGGTAGTGCTACATTAATAGGAAGCCCAGCCAGGTTAAGGGTTATCTGGCAACAAACCGTTGCCGTTACACCAAATACCGATTATTATTTCAGCGCCTGGGGAATGAATTTAAATCCAAACTCGCCGGCTAGATTGCAATTTGAAGTGAATGGCGTTGCCGTTGGCTCAATTGCTGACTTAAATGCCGCGGGTGTTGAAAAGCCTACAACCGAGGCGCAAGTCGGGCTATCGAACTGGGTGCGATTTTACAGTACGCCAATGTGGAATTCCGGTGCTTCACCCACTGCAATTATTCGTATCCGAAATCTGAATACGGATTCTGGGGGAAATGACTTTGGCCTGGATGATATTTCGTTTGGCACTCTGGCAAATGTTCCTTTTTCAGTAACAGCAGCAAGTAATTCACCTTTAGCTACTCCCATCTGTAGCAGAGATACCTTGAAATTAAGTTCAACAATTACAGGTGGAAAGCCAACCATTGTTTACTCGTGGACCGGTCCTAATGGGTTTACATCCAGTACTGCCAATCCATCAATAGCGAATATCCCGTCAACCGGGGGAGGCACATATACTCTTTCAGTGAAAGACTGGTATAACTGTCCGGGTGTGGTTGCGACCACTTTGGTAGTTTTAAATATAACTCCTGAAATCTCCAACCAGACAACTACCATTTGTAGTGGTTCTGCTTTTACGATTAGCCCTGTTACGGGAGGGGCAACTATTGTTCCTGCCGGCACCAAATACACATGGACTACTCCAACTGGCTCTGGTTTTACCGGAGGATCAGCCCAGGCTGTAGGACAAACTTCCATAAGCCAGACTTTAACCAATACAACTTCAAGCCCTGATACAGCAGTCTATACTGTTACACCTGCAACACCAACCTGTACAGGCGCAAGTTTTACAGTAACAGTAATCGTCAACCCTTCAGCAACGGTAAATGCTGGCCCTGCTCAATTCGTTTGTTCAGATGCTCCGAATGTTACTCTTGCAGGTTCAAAAGGTGGTGCAGCCACATCCGCAACGTGGAGTGGCGGAACAGGAACATATACTCTGAATAACACAACTTTAGATGCAGTTTATACGCCAAGCCCTGCTGAAATTACTGCCGGAACGGTTACCCTCACTTTAACATCCAACGATCCTGATGGCGCCGGGCCATGTTCAGCAGCAACATCATCGGTTATTATTACCATCCGCTCAACTCCGGATTTTAGTATGACTCTTACTCATTTGAAATGCTATGGAGCCAGCACAGGAGGAATAGAGTTAACTGGAATAACCGGAGGAGGTGCAAACCCCACATACGTCTGGACGGCTAGTGGGGGAGGCGTAGTTCCTCTGGCACAAATAAATAGTCAGAATCTTACATTGTTGGTAGCTGGAACTTACTCGGTAACAGTAACTGCAATGGCTCCTAACACCTGTACTGCAAGTACTTCAGTAACCATTACCCAGCCGGCAACAGCTCTACAGGCTACGGCAACTCCAACAGGTACATTATGCGCAGGCAATGCTAACGGGAAAATCAACCTTTCAGTTTCAGGTGGTACTCCGAATTATACTTATGCCTGGACAGCCAGTCTTGGCGGTGTTGTACCTGTCGGACAGATAAACAGCCCGAATCTGACAGGATTGCTTTCAGGCACATATTCAGTAACAGTTACTGATGCTAATGCCTGCAGTGTCAATACAACGGCCATTGTTTCGCTGGCAGCCAATACCGCCCCGGTTATCACCACCTGCCCGGTAACACGCAATTTTAACGGATGCAATACCGGCAGTGTTTCAGGGCCGGTCTATTCTGCCTCATTAGCCAATTCTACGTATGCGGAGTTCAGCAATGCAAACAACCTGGGTGTGGCAAACGATAATTGTGCTATTACCTTGGTTAAATACCAGGATGTCGCTTCCACTTCCTGCCCCATAACAGTTACCCGAACCTGGACACTGGAAGATGCAAGCGGACTTACGGCTAATTGCCAGCAAACCATTACAGTCACAGATGTTGACGCCCCTGTTTGGGTCACGGTTGGCGGAAATCTTGACCGGACTATTGAATGCAGCGATGCTGCCGGATTGGTAACTGCAATGTTTTTGTATCCCATTGCAACTGATACCTGCGATGCCGATGTTTCCAATATTGTTAAAACTGCCGGTGCATTTGTTGCTTCTCCGGGATGTTCGCAAAGTGGTTCATATACCAATACCTGGAAAGTGACTGATGACTGTAATAACACCAGTGCTATCTACACCCAGATTATAACCATTACCGATATCACTGCTCCTTCATGGATCACAGCAGCGGGCTCGCTAAATCGTACTTTAGATTGCAGTGATGCTTCCGGTTTGTTTGCTGCCCAGGCATTGAAACCTTTAGCTTCGGACCTCTGTGATGGTAATGTGACGAATATTGTAAAGGTTGCCGGTGCATTTGTACCAGGAGGCGTCTGCGGCAGCCAGGGAACTTATACCAATACCTGGACCGTAAAAGATGACTGCGGGAATACCAGTGCCGCGTTTACTCAGCAGATCACCATCCTCGATAATTCGGCCCCTGTCTGGCTTACTGCTCCTACTGCTCTTAACAGGTCGCTGGCGTGTAGTAATACAACCGGTATTGATGCTGCACAAGCCTTGTACCCATCAGCCTGGGATAACTGCGATGCGGTTGTTACAGATATTGTTAAAGTCTCAGGTGTGTTTGTTCCTTCCGGAGGATGTATACTAGAAGGCACATACTCCAACACCTGGACTGTTAAAGATAATTGCGGTAATACAAGCGATTTGTTCACACAGGTAATAACCATTGAGAATAATGCAGATCCTTCTATAATGTGTCCTGCAAGCAATGCTTATTCATGTGATTTGACTTCACTGCAGCCTGCATTTACAGGAACAGCTACCATGTGGAGCGATTGTGCTTCAAATCCTTTACTCACCTGGACGGATGCCATCACTCCAGGAAGTTGTGCCGGCAATTATACGATTATCCGTACCTGGAAGGCTACCAACATTTGTGGTAGTGCTGCTACCTGTGCTCAGACAATTATTGTTCAGGATGATAAACCACCGGTTATTACATGCGCTGTGTCGGGCAATCAGAATAAATATCCTGATCCTGCTGTGCCATATATTCATCCTGATAATTCATGGGATGCAAGTGCAACTGATGGTTGTAGTGGTGCAACGCTTACTGCCAGTCTAACTGGCGCAACAATTTCGGGTCCACATACTTCATTAAACGGAGTTTCTTTTAACGAAGGCCTTACTACTGTGACCTGGAAAGCTACTGACGGATGTGGAATAAGTTCTTACTGTTCTTTTACGGTTACAGTTGTATTCCTTCCTCAGATCAGTTGCCCTGCAGGTATCAGTCGGAATAATGACCCGAATGTATGCGGCGCAACACTTAATCCCGGATTCCCTGCATGGGTTTCCGGTACAACACCTTTCAATTATTCCTGGGTAATGACCGGTGCTACAACAGCTTCAGGGACGGGGTCAATTGGCACTTACACGTTTAATGGCGGTGTTACCACCATTACCTGGACGGCAACCAACATAGCCGGAACAGGCATATGTTCACAAACCATCACTATACTTGATAACCAGGCTCCTGGATTTACGGCACCTGCCGACAAGGTATATTGTGTAAACGATATTATTACTGCTGACTACTTTGATCCTCTAATGGATATTACTCCCGCCCGTCCCGACTATTATCTGTTTAAAGCTGGAAATACTGATCTTGACCTGAATCCCGCGACTTTTACAGATAATTGTGCCATGTCATGCACTTTCGAAATCCGCTGGCGGATTGATTTCCAGGATGGCACTTCCATACCGTCACTCCTTAATACATATATTACCGGACAGCCATCAGCTTATGGAACTGATATCATTATGCCGGGAGCTGCTACCTCTGGTGTGGTTCATCATATCACATACCAGATAGTAGACTGCAGTGGAAATCCATCAGCACTAAAGTCGGTAATTATTGCCGTTAATCCCCGTGCAGATGTTATCAAACTTAATTAACAAATAAATTTACAAAGGTGTAAGATATACTTGCAATCGCAAGGACGTTGATAGTAGGTTCAGTCAGGTTTCAATGCCAGTTATATTAGTTGGCAATTGTTCTTAAAAATATTAAATTATAAAAATAAGCAGACATTTTGTACGGTTTGCTGTAAAAGAAATATATAGATTCTACCCCGGCTTTTAACCAATTTCCTAAGGTGAGGTTTCATTAATCTTTTGTTTTATCAAAATATCTGTCTGATTTTCAGATTTACTCTTATATAATAATGTAAAATTTATTTTAAGTAGTGTCAATAAGAAAATGAATTATATTTTTTAGCCCAACTCATTTTCTTCAACTTATTTATTGATATAAAAAACTCAATCTTCTGTTTGCTAGGACTTTCCCCAACGGGGGCTATCATGTATGCGCGGGCAAAACTCAAAATCAACTCGCTTTCATAGGAGCACTAAGCAAACTTCATATATAGATAAAGTCAATTATTTCAATCAACAGGCCTGTTTAGAGTATTACTTTTCGTACATACAGTTATAAAGAATAACAACCCTTTACATGTTAAATGATGTTGGATTTGCCTGGGCATAGGGAGATGTTCGGGAAAGTATTGGATTGATAGAATGCATTTATTTTTAGATACATGTATGCTATTTCATTGAAACTGTAAAATAGTTTCAAAAGAAATTAACCGACTACCAAAAACTAGGACTGACCAAATGGAGGCTGGCAGTAAAATCATGGTCCTGAAAGGGCAGAATTTCATATTTGGAAAAGAAATCTTCGCATTTCTTCCATGTGTAATTCTCAACCCATTCCGGACAAATTTTTTCAACCTTATTTCATTCATGAAGAAAGGAGTATTGAAATCGGTTTTTATCGGTTTTGTATTCCTGTTTTTGTTTGTATGCAGCCCTGTCTCCGGACTGTTGGACGCTTTCTCCCACCAGCATCCCATTCTCTTTCAGCATATAAAAATACAACTTACTGACAAAGCCTCCAAAGCTATGATTGTCATGAGTGAAAGTAAGATACCTATTCTCCCCAAAACAACTGTGCGGCATGCTTATGCATCGCATTTAAATGAAACTCCCGGATTTGCAACTGCCGAAGCTCCCTCTTCGCAGCTGGATTTTCCAGGTAAAATTGCCTCCAAATCAAGTAAGTTAAACCAAACTTCATGCCTATGAGAAAATGAAAAGAAAGTGAATGCCTGCCAAAAGGCAGCAGAGTGAATATTGAACTTTTTAATAACTAATTCTAACTCGTACACATCAAATGAAAAAAACAATTTTTAAACATGTTGAAATACATGATTCACAAATCATTAATAACAATCCTTAATACCTAAACAAAATGAAAAAGCAATTTTTAATTAAACTGAGTTTGGCTATGTTCGCAGTAGTAATTACAAATACTACT
>JBBSBT010000128.1:0-7700 GCA_038250985.1 Bacteroidales bacterium | reverse complement strand
AGTTCCTAAAGTAAAATCGCTTTTAATAAGTACCCGTGATGCTGACAAGGAAAAACTGCAGACACTTTGCCAGGAAAATGATGCGGATTACAGGATCAATGATGGAACATGGATGTCATTTGCAGATCTTAGCCGAAAAATTCCTCTTTCGGTTGATGACCAGGAGGATTTCCTGAGTAAGAACAAATATTATGAAGTAAAAGATTCGACCACGATATATTTCGTGGCCATTACCGCTTATAAAAGCAAGGAGAGCATTTCGCCCCTCAATTTTGAAATTGTAAACATACGAACCATCCTGTTAAACAAACGTAAAGCTGAATTGCTGAAACGAATGGAAGATGACCTGATCAGCGATGCAGTTAAACGGAACAACTATGAAATATTTAAGAAGTAATTTACCGATACCTATGATAAAGAAAATGTTAATGCCTGTACTACTGGTCATTTTGATCGGATCAGCATTTCAGGCGAAAGCCCAGAAAGCAAAAGTAGTTGATGAGATTGCAGCCCTGGTTGGAAGCCACCCGGTATATTGGTCGGATGTGGAAGCACAATATGCCCAGGCCAAAGCCCAGGGAATGACAGGCGATCCTACCTCGGTGAAATGTGAGATTTTCGAAAATCTTGTTTTCCAGAAACTTCTGGTGTACCAGGCTGAAATTGACAGCCTCGTGGTGAGCGACGAACAGGTGAACGGAGAACTTGACAGGCGCTTGCGCTATTATATTCAGCAATTTGGTTCGCAGCAAAAACTCGAGGAATTTTATGATAAATCACTGGATGAATTTAAAAACGAATTACGGGAACCGCTGAGGCTCGAACTACTCTCGCAGCAGGCCCAGGGTAAGATTGTGGAAAATGTGAAAATGACACCCAACGAAACCAAGGAATACTTTAACGGCCTCAAACCGGATAGCATCCCCATAATTCCTACCGAATACGAGATAGGACAAATCGTAAAAACCCCGGTTGTAGGTCCGACCCAGCTCAGAGAAGCACGCGAAAAACTCCTTGCCTTAAGGGCTAGAATAGTGAAAGGTGAAAAATTTTCGACTCTGGCCGTGCTCTATTCCGAGGATCCGGGCTCGGCTGCCAAAGGCGGGGAACTGGGGCTCTTCAGCCGTGGTTCCATGGCTCCTGAATTTGAATCGGCGGCTTATAACCTTAAAAACAAAAATGACATCTCCGAAGTAATTAAAACAAAATTCGGCTATCATCTGTTACAGCTTATCGAACGCAAAGGCGACTTTGTTAACGTGCGACATATCCTGATTATTCCTAAGGTTTCGCCCGAAGACCTGGTAGAGGCAGCCTCCAAGCTCGATAGTATCGCGGATAAAGTACGTTCGGATTCGCTCACTTTTGAAAAAGCAGCCATGATGTATAGCGACGATCCGGGAAGAGTTAACGGTGGCCTTATCCAAAGCCAGTCATCGGGGAACACCCGGCTTGCTGCCGACGAACTTGACCCCAAAGTGTTTTTCGTGATCGATAAAATGAAGCCAGGCGAGATCTCATCCAGCGTTCCTTATACTACCGAGGACGGGACACAGGCATACCGTGTATTATACCTTAAACTGCGTACCGAACCCCATAGGGCAAACCTAAAGGACGATTATAATAAAATACAGGAATGGGCGCTTGATAGTAAGAAAGCAAAAGTAGTTGCCGCGTGGATTGAATCAAAGTCGAAAACCGCATATATCCGTTTGGGCGATAAATTTAAAACCTGCAATTTCAAGTACAACTGGACTTTTACGGAGAACTAGTTAAAGGATAAAGGTTAATGGTTAAAGGTTAAAGGTTAATGGTTAATGGTTTCGGTTAAATACTTTTCCTGGTCCCTTATACCTTAACCCTTATAACTTATGCCTTCAATTTTATATCAGATACCGGAACAGGTTTCCAGGTAAATTCTATTAAAAATGCAGCAAATATGATTCAATACAAGTCAGATACCGAAGCACTCAACGATTTTTCGATCCGCTATAATACATTAAGTTCCGAAATTGGCAAAGTAATAGTAGGACAAGATGAAGTGGTAAAGAACCTGCTTATTGCCATCTTTTCGAGAGGTCATGCTTTGCTGGTTGGTGTTCCGGGACTGGCAAAAACGCTGATGGTCAATACCCTGTCGCAGGTTCTGGGCCTCACTTACAGTCGCATACAGTTTACACCCGACCTGATGCCCTCCGATATTATCGGTACTGAAATCCTGGACCAGGATCGGAAATTCCGATTTATCCGCGGTCCGGTGTTTGCCAACATCATACTTGCCGATGAAATCAACCGTACACCACCCAAAACCCAAAGCGCCCTGCTGGAAGCCATGCAGGAAAAAGCAGTAACCGTTGCCGGAATAAGCCATAAACTGGAAGAACCTTTTTTCGTACTTGCAACACAAAACCCCATTGAACAGGAAGGAACCTATCCCCTGCCCGAAGCCCAGCTCGACAGGTTTATGTTCAATATATGGCTCGATTATCCCTCTTTCGACGAGGAAATGCAGGTAGTAAAAAATACGACTACCATGCACTCTGCTTCGCTCAACGTGATACTTACTGCCGAAGAGATTAACTATTTCCAGGATCTGATTCGCCGTATACCTGTTGCCGACAATGTATATCAATACGCTGTAAAACTGGCTTCAGTCACACGCCCCGGCACACCAATGGCTCATGACTGGGCTAACAACTATCTTACCTGGGGTGCAGGCCCGCGGGCATCGCAATACCTGATACTTGGTGCCAAATGCCATGCAGCAGTAAACGGCAAGTACTCGCCTGATATTGCCGATGTGCAGGCAGTGGCAACAGCAATCCTGCGTCATCGTATAGTGAGGAACTACAAAGCAGAAGCAGAAGGCATTAAAGCAGAAGATATTGTAAACGAACTGCTCAGATAAAGCAAATTGTTCCGTTCAGTCATTAACTAAACTGGTGCTTTTTATCCGGATTTTGTTTGTTAGTTTCTGAACAATTAATGTCTTGAGTCGTTTTTATATTTGAAAGCATAAACAGCTTACTGATTAAAATGTGTTTATCTTTGCAACCGAATAATTGAACTAATTAATAAATAAGTATACAAAATGGCAGTTTTAGTAGGAAAAAAAGCGCCTCAGTTTGAGGCAGATGCTGTAATAAACGGCGGAGAATTTGTTGAGAAATTCTCACTCGCCCAGTATATCGGCAAAAAACATGTGGTATTTTTCTTTTATCCCCTCGATTTTACATTTGTTTGTCCAACCGAAATTCTCGCGTTCCAGGATAAAATAGCCGAATTCGAATCACGCAACACTATGGTTGTTGGTTGTTCGGTCGACAGCAAATTTTCGCATTGGGCCTGGCTCAATACCGAAAAAAATGCCGGTGGCATTAAAGGGGTAACCTTTCCTTTGGTTTCGGATCTTTCGAAAACGATTTCCGAAAATTATGATGTACTCGCCGGAGAATGGGAGTATGATGAGGATGAAGATTATGTTGATTTCAATGGTGATGCACAGGCTTATCGCGGGTTATTTCTCATCGATAAACAAGGAGTTGTCCGCCACCAGGTAGTGAACGATTTCCCTTTAGGACGCAGTATTGATGAAGCACTTCGTATGGTTGATGCCCTGCAGTTTTTTGAAGAAAATGGGGAAGTATGCCCTGCCGACTGGCATAAAGGTGATGACGGTATGAAAGAAACGGCTGAAGGCGTTGCTGATTACCTGAGCAAGCATTAAAAGTTTATCGCAAACATAAAGAAACCGGCTCATAGCCGGTTTTTTTTTGCACAAATCTATCCGGAAATTGCGTGCCACAGCATGCATAAATATTTCGTTATAATATCTTGACTGAAATCAAAAATTAGCCGACAACTTTTTCAAATCCTCCAGCTGTTGGCGGGTAAGGCCTTCGGGGATAAAACCTGCCGTGCGGCACATAAAAAAGATGCGGGCTGATTTTGCAAGGATATCAATCACATCAAAAGTTTCGGAAACGCTCCTGCCGACAGCGAAAGCACCGTGTTTCTCCCATAATGCAATATTGTGATCACACAACGCTTTTATCGTTTCATTTGCAATATCAACTGAACCGGGCAGAAGATAAGGAACAAAACCAACACCCTGAGGAACGAAGATAATTGTTTCGGGGTGCATGCTCCACAATATTTTATTGAGATTCTCCTGGTTACAGAATTCCTGTGACTGGGTTAAAGCAATAAGTTCCGTAACATGAGTGTGCATAACCACTTTATCAGAACCACCACGTTCGGCAATCATCTGGTGTATGGCCAGGTGCGTAGCGAGCTCAGAGGTAGGCACGACATTATTATCTGCAGCTGCCAGGGATATGATCCTGTACCCGTTTGCATTTTCATTCAATTTGATCAGCAATATATTCCCTCCTGGATGATTTGCCAGGTCGCGCATCCGCTTACCTGTGCCTGTTACTAAGAAATAACCTCCGGCCAGACTGGCATAAGCTATAGGCAATTCAAAACAGGGAGACGAATCAGGATCAGAAATCGCCGGCTGCATAACATCCGTGATGTTGACCGATATATTGCCGGCATTCCGTTCAGCCCATCCCCTTTGCCAAAGATATCCGGCTATTTCGGATATTTCGCTTATTGTTTTCCGGAGTGCTTTGTTTTGTTTCAGAATATCATTCATATTGAGTTGCTTATCTATAATTCAGAACACAATGGATTAACAAATGCATGTTTAAAACTAACGGAAATGCTTTTTAAAGTCACTTCTCCTGGGATCCGTAACGCCCCCCAGATCATCGGCCCGGTTTTCAGGATAGCCATCATAATAATTCATCCAGTTTTGTTTATGTCTTTTAAAATACCACCATCTATAAAATACTCTTGATAAAGAAGGAATGCCAATCACCAAGAGATACAACGGTCCTAACCGGGCTGATTGCCTGGCATGCCCATATTCATGCATCCTGCAGTCGTTGATAAGATACATAAACCGGTTGCCGGAGGCTGTCCAGAAAACAAACAAACCCAGACTTACTCCCGTTCGGGGTGTTTCAATAAACCAACGATGCTTTTCATGTTCAACCCTTATGACCTGTCGTCTGCCTTTCAAAATGGCATAAACAAGCAGCCCCAGCAAATTTTGAGGAAATTCCCATATAAAAAGCAGAAAAGTAATAAAAAACCTGCCTGTTTTTTTCATATCAAAAATGTAATTCCTGAATCATTACTGAAGCCGGATAACATCCGAACTTCTATCGATTTTCATGTCTAGCCATTTATCCATTGTATCGGTTACCATCTTCCTCTGCTCAGCGCTCAGCGTGGCAATATTTGCGCCATGAGTACCTCCTGCCTGGATCATTTCCAAACTTCCTTTGCCTGGCTTTATTTCGGCTGCCGTTGCGCCCCACGGATCATCTTCTCCATAAATATAAATCATATTCTGCGGATAAGCTTTCATGAATTTCTTTAACTTCTGTTGGTACGAAGGGTCCCATACAACCGGAATGCCTTCGGGCACAAATACAGAGTTCGGATAATCCTTGTTTTTAAGATATTTCCTGAAAGGCCTCTCATTGTATTCGTAATAACCCAATTGGGTATAAAACTGGTAGCCGGCAGCCTCATAAGGCTTGGCAGCCGTAGTATACCAGAAAGGAGAAACAATTCGTACCAGGTATTGCGCCATTTGGGAAGCAGATGTTTTCTTAAGATCAGGTAACTTGCTTTCGTCGGCAGTATATTGCCAAAACGAAAACGGGAACTCCAGCACTGAATAATCATACGCAGATTCCTTATCAATGGTGGTAAATATAAATCCATTTTTATCCGCCATTTTTCCCCATTCAGGTAAAACCGTGTTTTTATTTTTTAAAAGATACACTTGGATTTTCTTAATATACTTGCGTTGTTCACGAGATCCGACTTTTTTAAAATGCCTGTCGATGCGTTTATCAAGCCTGGCATAATTTATAGGAGCAACATACGGAATAGTAACATCTACATCTTCGGGATAAAAAACCTTGTATTCCGTGGCTGTCTGACCGCCTTTACTCACACCCGTTGCTATCCACTTGCCCTTATAAATCTGCCCGAAAAGCGTACGGATATAATGATAATCACCCGCATCCTGCATGGCAGTCAGGTATTTCCAATCAACGGGGCTGGGAACAGAAGCACCAAAATAGCGATGTTCAACATAAAGCTGGTTTGCTTTTAAAAGGTTGGTTGGTTCCGACATCGTTGTGGACGAAACCCATTCGGCACCATAACCTTCTGTTTCCATAACAGTTGGCTTGTCGAACCCTTCGTGACCGACGAAAATCCGTTGCATAAACGACTGGCCACCCGGATTAGTATGATCAACGGCCTGCGGAAGCATCAGAATATAGAACTCCCTGAATGCGGTAGTGTCTTTTTTTATAACTTCAGCGCCGGGAATGGCTTTCAGGAATTTATATAATTCGCTGTCCTCAGCAACGGCAAGCAGCGGCAGCAGAAAAAATAGAACAAATAGTTTACGCAAGGCTTTCATAAGTTATGGTTCAAATCATTGTTACGCAAAAATATTCATTTCATTTCAATTATAGTTAAAAGAATCCAAAATCAGTTTTTTAATACCTTTGCGGATGGAGGTAGAAGTGTCAAATCATAACCCCAAAGTCTCAAATTCCAAGTATCAGTCTCAAATAGTGAATAATGAAAAGTGAAAGTCCCCAATCGTAAATCGCACCTCGTAAATCCCAAATCGTAAATCCAAAATCGTAAATCCCAAATCCCATATCCCCATGATCCTTCCCCGTGAAGAAGCGTTGATACTGCTACGCAAATATATAAAAAATGAAAAAATGATTGCACACAGCCTCGCTTCAGAAGCGGTATTACATGCCCTGGCTGATCACCTGGGCCGCAATGCCGATGCCTGGGCCCAGGCAGGACTGCTGCATGACATTGACGTGGAAGTTACCCATGCTGATGCCTATACACATGGTCCCGAAGGTGCCAGGTGGCTGGCTGAAATGGGTATTGACGCTGATATTGCGGATGCTATCGCGATGCACAATGAAATGGCAACCGGCAAAGAAAGAACAACCGAATTTCAGCATGCGCTGGCTGCCGGCGAAACTATCACAGGGTTAATTATGGCAACGGCCCTGGTTTATCCGGATAAAAAACTTGCTTCGGTGAAAACGAAATCGGTAGTAAAACGGATGAAAGAAAAAGCCTTTGCGGCATCCGTGAAACGTGAAAACATCCTGGAATGCGAAATGATAGGAATTCCGATTGATACGTTTGCTGCTCTTGCCATTAAAGCTATGACAGGCATTGCTGATGAAATCGGGTTATGATTCAAAATATTATACACAACTCAGCGAATAAATTTTCATCAATTAAATACCAATGAGTACTAATTCCATCGTCTTTCACGTTATTGAAATTGATGATCAACAATTGTGTGGCTAGTGATTGACAATTTTATGACCATTGAATGACATCTTAAACACATGATAAAAGATATACTCGATAAAATTCCATCCTTTATAAAGAACAAATACTTTCTGACAGGTGTGACTTTCATTGTATTGATGTTGTTTCTCGACCGCAACAACCTGGTTTCGCAGTACAAAATGAGGAAAGAACTTAACGGACTGAAAAAGGAACTGCAATTCTACCGTGAACAGGCTGATAAAGACAGTATTGAACTTAGCCGCCTGCTGGGT
>JBBSBT010000127.1:0-7727 GCA_038250985.1 Bacteroidales bacterium | reverse complement strand
TGATTTTAAGTTCCATATAATCAATTGGTTAAATATAGATAAGGGCTAATAGTGAAAGTGTGATGAGGGGTGAAAGAAAAATTTTATCAGCAAGAAGGCAATTGAAACTTCACCCCGGAAGATCAGTCCGTGTAAAATCATCCGGGCATAAAAAAAAGTGTCCTGTCAAGAACACTTTTTTGTTTGATTGAAGATTATGAATTTATTATAAGCCTTTGATGTAAGCAATGAGTGCCCACCTGTCAGCCTCATCAGTTATTTTCTTTTCAAAGCTCGGCATTTCGTCGCGTCCGACAAAAGTCTGGAAGTAAACATTTCCATCAGCTTCGGATTTGAATTTGCTTTCAGCAAATGATGGAATAAGTGTGTTTAAAGTGGCAGATTTTGCACCATCACCTAATCCTTTGGAACCATGGCACGATTTGCAATGTTTTGCATAAAGATCTTTCCCAACCGTTTTTATCGAAGGATCGCCAGCCTTAACTGTGCTCTTCATTGTTTTGTATTTGGCCGGGACTGTCCAGGGAGCGCCTGCTTTCTGAGCCATTGCAACATTAGCTGCAATGAAAATAAGTGCTGTAATAATTATCGCAGCAAGTTGTTTTGAATTTTTCATATCTGATTGATTTTAGTTATGTATTTGTGTATTGCAAAATTCATTCCAAAGATAGTTAGAAAATTCGAACCACGGGTTTATTCATGTAAATATATTTATATAACTAGATATAATTTTTTCTGTTTATTTAAAATAAGCCGGGGATATATTCAAGCAATATTGCTGTGATAAGCGTAATGGCCGAAACAATCATTATAAAAAGCCCGAATTTGCCAACATTTCCTTCCGAATCACGGGCAATATACCCGGTAACTAATCCTACTACCGCAAAGAAAATCAGGATAGCCGAAATAACGGTAGACCCTGTGATGATGCTCAGTGCAGCGATGCCCGGAAGACCTATAAGGGCAATTAACCCTACTGTCAGGCAGCCCTTTGCTTCAACAAAGTCAAAGAATACGGAGAAAAATTTGATCAGAAAATAGATAATCAGCACAATAAACAGCAAAATGGGTATCAGTACCCAGAGGCTTGCTTCGCTGATTTGAAAGGCATTTTCCATATTTTTGTTATTGGAGCTTTTAATGGAGAGTATTAAATCCAAAACAGGTCGAACCTGACAATTTTATAAGTATTACTTAATTATTTCCTTTATCATTCCTTTGAACATAACTAAATGTATTGGTAATAGCAGATACCAGTATAACCTCCCGCTTAGTCCATGGGGCATAAATGTTGCGGTTTGGTATAGATAGTACCCATCGACTTTTTTCCGGATCCGGAATTCGAGCCAGGCTTCCCCCGGGATTTTCATCTCGGCAAACAAAAGCAGGCGCATATTTTCCTTGTCGGCAATCAGTACTCGCCAGAAGTCGAGTGAATCCCCGGGGTTCAATTCTGAAGCATTACGCCTTCCCCTCCTCAGGCCAACCCCTCCCGCCATTTTATCCATCATACCCCTGATCTTCCAGATCCAATTGGCATAATACCAGCCGGTATCTCCGCCGATGGAGAATACTTTGTTCAAAATGCGATGCGGATCGCCTTCGATACGAATGCTTCTCCTGTCGTGCTGAACCCCGTAAATTGGTACTTCGAGGCGCTGAAAAAGCTGCCCTGGTTTTTTCATTGAAACAGCATCGGTCCAGCTCGACTGCACTGTATCCATATTGATCCGTTCCAGCGCCCTGCTGCAAGCTTCCTTGTATGTCAGGGGTGTAATCTTTAAAATACCTTTGAGTCGTGTATCATTACATACCACTTCAACTTTCATGCTGTCGACCAGGTTAACGGCAAGATAGTAGGATGTGGATGTTACGAAGTACAACCAATAGGAAGATATTCTCGGGCTGATAAACGGAACTACATAGATATGTCGTTTCAGGCCTCTGACTTCGGCATATTGAAGAAGCATCTGCTTGTACGAAAGTATCTCAGAACCGCCTATGTCAAACGTCTGATCATAAGTGGCCGGATTGAGCATACATCCGGTGAGGTATTTAGGGACATTACCAACAGCTATTGGCTGGCAAAGAGTTTTTACCCAGGTTGGGGCAACAATTAGAGGCATTTTTTCCATCAGGTCCCTGATTATCTCAAAAGAAGCACTTCCGCTTCCTACAATGATCCCGGCCCTGAGAACGGTCAGGTGTCTTCCGGAATTCCGCAGAATATCCTCAACATTCCGGCGCGATTGCAAATGCCTCGATAGTTTTTTTGAGTTGGAGATGCCGCTCAGGTAAATTATCTGTTTGCAATTGGTTTGCCCGATGAAATCAGCGAAATTCCCGGCCGACAGAGCTTCTTCATCCATGAATTCTTTAATGGAGGTCGACATGGAATGAACGAGATAAAATGCCACATCTATATCCAGGTTGTGCAAAAATGACGGGACCGGATTGAGAAGATCTGCTTCAATCCCGCGAACACCTTCCAATGGCTGGTCAGCAGTCATCAGGCGTTCCAGATTCCTGACCAGGCATATTACTTCATGCCCTTGACTGAGCAACTCCTGTAATAATCTTTTTCCAATATACCCCGTACTACCGGTAAGCAATACTTTCATCGAAATTTCTAAAAGTTAATGGTAAAGTCAGTCAGAGAATTATACTGTTAAATCTATTTTGTAAAGCTAATTGAAATTGTAATAACTTTAATACAATTCGCGGTGACACTCCGAGCAGAATTCTGTTTTCCATTTTCCGCCTATATGGGTTGGATGTTCAAATTCGAGTGTTGAATTGATATATGCATTGGCAATTTTACCGGTAGGACCCTGGGCGATTATAGTATGACAAATTTCACAATCCCGTGAGATAGTCTCTCCCTGAGCGGTTTTGTGCCTGCCTGAATGGCAGCGGAAACAACCATCCGATTCCAGGTGCCCGATATGATTCGGGTATTGACTTGCATCAGCCCTCATATACGGGAATGCATTTAAATTATATTCTCCCTGTATGGCTGTAATAGCCTTACGTATTCGTTGCTCGTCATTTTTCAGCACTTCCGGGTGATTATCCCTGTAATATTTCAACACGGTTTCGCGTATGCAGCGCATGGCTGTATCTTTATCCTGGAACGGAGATTTTAAGGCCTGCATGGCGGCTTGTTTGAAAAAGGCAATATTTTTTGGTATTAATCCGGAAACAAAGGCATTATCTGTGTAATCGGGGGCTGATTTAAAAAGATGTGAAGCACGGTTGTGACAGTCTATGCAATCCATATTCCTTACTTCCATAGTATCAAGCGCTTTTTTGTCGGGCGGATTTGCTTCATCGGTAAAGGTCTTCACTTCTCCTGTTTTCAGGTTCGTAAGTCTTACCCAGGGGATGCTTTCGCGGTTGCGGGTGTTGGAGGCATATTCAATTCTGAAGTTTTTGTTTATGTGCCAGTGAATGCCTTCCGAATTCCCCCTGGAATTGAATTCCGGACCTATTTTCATAATGAGCGAAAGATTCCATTCGGTATTAGCCGAATCGGCCAGGTAGGACCGTTGGATACGGAGTTTCCGGGAATAAAATTTTTCGGGCCAGTGACAGCGTTCACAGGTTTGACGTTCAGGCCTCAGGTTGTGGACAGGTGTAGGAACAGGACGCTGATATTTTTTAAATATAGTTGAATAAACCTGGTAAAGACCCGATACTTTTGATTTAACGTACCAATCGGATCCTTCTCCAACATGACATTCAACACAGGTAACCCGGGCATGCGACGAATGCAGGTAGGTAACGTACTCAGGTTCTTCTACCTGGTGGCATAATATGCCGCAGAATTCAACGGATTCGGTATATTGAAACGCGCGGTAGCTTCCCATGGCTGAGGCCACCAGGAAAATCAAGGTTACCAGGAATATCTTTGCCAAAGTGGCCCAGTCTTGCCTTTTATTCAAATTTATGACTGGCCAGGTATCCCCGGTACGCATTGCTCCTTTGATTTTACGCAGGCTGATTGCCACACCTATCGGAATCAGAAGCAGGCCCATGACCAGGAAAGCGGGTAGGATAATATAAATATAAAGACCCAGGTAGGTGTTGGGCTGTGCTGAGAATATTGAAAATAGATACAATACCAGAATCAGGATCAGGCTGTTAACCGTAATAATAAATCCTGTAAGGCTAAGCCAGTTGTAGAATGCTTTTGTGCTTTTATCAGACACCCGGAACAGAGTTAAATTTCTAAAGTATTCGTAAAGATATATTTAATATCGTAAATGTATACATAAATTAAAAATGATTAATATCAATATTTTATTGATTGTTGTAAATCATTAAAAACTTTCTGAGGTTTCTTCACTTTCCGGGAACAAGTTTATATGTTCATAATAGAATAAAAAAAGCCACCTTTCAGGGGTGGCATTTTCTCTTCGTTTAATTTATTGAGAGGTTAATTGAACGAATAAGATTTGTATGATGTGAAGCAGAGCCGGCACTAACTCTTAGTTTCGGTTCGTTTCGATGATTTGCTTATCATGACAAGTTGTATAATTGCATAAACATAATGACCCCAAACACCGGTAAGCATAATGATAAGGGTTATGATCATCCAGAGAGGGGCGATAGGAGTCCATAATTCCCTGGTAGGACGGTCGGGACTGATCAGGTGTTTTTGTAAACCCCATGTATTGGTGGCTGAGCCTTTTACGTTTCCAAAAATATCGTTTTCCTCTATTGATGCTACCACGGTTAAATTGCCCAGTGAATCACCGATTATATCTTTTGGAAACTCAGCAGTGCCAATCCCATCTGCATCCAGGGATATCTGTTCAATTGTAAGCATACTTAGCATTTTCGGGACCCCGATTATTACATCGGTTTCTCCGATGGACGTTTCAGTTCCGTCAGCATTGAACTGCGTCCCTACAACTTTTACATAACGCACTGAATCTTCTTCATAAAAGGAAACAACCAGTTTTGCCGGTTTCAAAGAGAATTCCCCTTCTGAGGGTTCAAATTTATCGTTTCCGTTGTAAGATGCTTTCAGATCCAGCAACTGCTCTTCGTTACGTGCATATTTATTCCGTGCCGGTATTTTGAGAACAGCAACACCATGCATGTCCGTTTTTGATTCGCCTATCTTGGTATCCCCGTCTTTTTCAACTGCATAAAACATTACCGGGGCATTAGCCAGGTTTTTGCTTCCTTCCTCATGTTTAACGCTTACCGTGCTTATCAATTTGATACTGTCGTCAGAAGTACTGATACAATTGAATCGCAGAACGGTGGATGCCGGGGCAGTTGTTTCTGTCGGAGCTTGTGCAAAAAGCTGAATAGCAGCGGCAAGCATGAGGATTGCAAGTATAACTCCTGATTTTATCCTTTTCATAAAAAAATCTTTAAATCCTGTTTCCTTAGTTAACGAATTGTAAATCTGTTATTTCAGATAAATGTCACCTGCTTCAACCGGTTCTTCCTTCAGTTCGGAAACCTGTACGATTGGGATCATTTTGGATCCTATGGTGAAGAGCAGGCAGAACATAGCCACTCCTGCCGCTGTCAGCGACCATTCAACCCAGGTAGCCGAATAATGCTCCCATGCTGTACGGGCATCCTGAATCGGAAGGTATGGCGTTTCGAGCGTAGGAACGACGATCAGGTAACGGTTCAGCCACAAGGCGACTACCACCACGCCTGCTGCTATTGTTATGTTCCTGATTGTTCGAAGTTTCTTAAACCCTACTACGATCAAAGGAAGCAGAACCCCGACATAGTTTGACAAGATAAACAGGTAATAATAATTTTTTAAAAGCACCGAAATGAGTTGTTCATCATTTTTTTGTGACCCATACCATTTAGTGAGGTATTCGCTGAATGTAAAGTATCCGAAGAAGGCACCAAGAACCAGCATGATAACGCCAACATTTACAAAATGCTGTAATGTGATATGCTCTT
Source organism: Bacteroidales bacterium (assembly GCA_038250985.1). Lineage (GTDB taxonomy): Bacteria > Bacteroidota > Bacteroidia > Bacteroidales > UBA4417 > UBA4417. The sequence continues at coordinate 1,784 of JBBSBT010000127.1, read as the reverse complement.
CAAGATGATAGGCTTTCCGAAAAAAGAACATGGCTAAAATGAGTACACCCGTTCCCGAATATACCGCGGCTATTACAAAATAAGGGCCGAAAATAGTACTGTGCCAGCCAGGTTGTAAGGTTACGCTGAAAATCCATGCCAATACCGAATACACAATAATGGCAATGGCAATTACCATTCCGGCCATCACATCAGTTGCTCTTTTAAGCCTGATCTGTTGTTCGGGTGTTCCTGTATATCCAAGAGCAAGGACTTTATATAATTTCTTTCTCCAGTTCTGCACTTTCAGTTCGGTAAAATCGCGCATTTTCCCTAAATCGCGCAGCAGGGCCAGGTAAAGGAAAAGGATACAGCCGATAATATCAGTTGAAATAGCGATTACGTCCCAGGTGATAGGTGACTGAATACGACCGAAAAGAACCAGGTTGGGAAGACGATCCAGACGGCCTATGCACAGCATGATGAATGACGGACCTATCAGCAGCGAAATGATGGTTATAAATTCGGCCATCCGGATTATCGGCTTACGCCATTCGGCGTGAAACAGATGCAGTGTACCTGAAATCAGGGCGCCGGCATAGCTGATACCCATGAAAAAGATAAAGTTCACAATGTATACTCCCCAGACTACATTATCGCGCATACCGGTAACAATATGCCCGCGGGATATCTGCCAGTAAAGGCCAACCCATCCAAAAATTATAACCGCGATCAGGAACGCAATCCAAATTATACCTGACCTGCCTATCCGTTCTACTTGTGGGGCGAATTCCCTTAACAATTTATCTGAACTGGTTGACTCGCTCATTTTTTACCCTCCTCATTATTAAGTTTTTTCACTAATGGTGTATCTTTATACCTTTTCAGAGTTTCCTCATCGAGGCCATCTAATCCACGTTCAACAGGGAACTGCCTGTCAGTTGGCGGCAGATAATATACATTGGGTCGTGTTCCCAGGTTTTCGAGATAGCGGTAACCTGAACGGTCGCGTATCAGCTGACTGAATTTCAATGTTTCGGTTCCGTTGGTAACCACATCCTCATCGATATCGCCGAAATAGATAACACCCATGGGACATGCTGAGGCACAATAGGGTAATTTGCCTTCGCGGACGAGATCCGGGCAGAAATCGCATTTTGACACTGTACCTTCCACGCCCGGAACGCTTTTTTCAGGGGAGTAGGCTTGAGCTATTTCGTATTCTTTATCCGGCTTCCAGGCAAATACCCTGGTTGAATAAGGGCAGGCGGTCATGCAGAACTTACATCCGATGCAACGTTCATTATCAATAAGTACAATGCCGTCAGTACGTTTATAGGTTGCACCGACAGGGCAAACACTTACACATTGGGGATTATCGCAATGGTAGCAAGGTTTAGGGAACCAGTACGGTGCGGTTTTTTCGGAATCCTGCATCAGGTATACCTTCATGAACTCCTCGCCGCTTGGCAGATTGTGACCTTTCTGACATGCTTCAACACATTTCCGGGCGTTTTTACATTTTGCCAGGTCAATTACCATGACAAACTTGCGGCCGGGAATTCCTTCGTGTGATTCGACACGACCCACAGGAGCAAGTTGAAGAAAGTTTTTATCCACTTCCATCACTTCTCCGCTAGTGGTAAGCACCTTTATTTTTTCACCGGATTCACCGGAAGCATTTTTACCGGCAGCAATCAAAGCTCCGGCAGCTACTGTGCCGGCACCTGCCATCAAACCAAGTTTGAGGAAACTTCTTCGTGAATTGCTGTCATCTTTCTTCTTATTATTCTTATTTTCCATAC
>JBBSBT010000126.1:0-7899 GCA_038250985.1 Bacteroidales bacterium | reverse complement strand
GCCCAGGCTCAATTATTGTATTTCACGACAGCATCAAAGCCCGTGAGAGGATGGAATATGCTCTGCCATTGTATATTGAGTATTGCCTTCAGAAAGGATATTCATTTGGAATTTTGGATTAAGGATATTTTGGATTTCGGAATGCAGAATTCGGATATAGATTTTGGAATTTGAACTTGAAATTTTGGTCCTGGATTTTACCAAAGCCTAACTCTTGCAACAGATATTCACTTCATCTTTTAATCACAAACTTTCTCGTTACGAGCGCATCCTCAAAATAAATCTTCAGAATATACACTCCTGATTTCAGGTTGCGGGTATTAATCGCCAAAAGGGCTGTTGCCTCATTTTCCTGTTGTCTGGCTACTGATTTACCGTCGATCGTAAAAATCTCAAATGAACCAATGATTCCCATGTTCTGCTTCACATATAGAATATCCCCGGCAGGGTTTGGCATCAGTACCAGGCTTATATCGTTGAGTATATTTATCTTATTATTGGCAGAAACCAGCCTGAAGTCAGGATCAAATTTTATAGAGTCAATTTTAAAACCAGGGTTAACGAAGAACAATTGACCGGAGAACGTGTTATCGAATACGAAAAGAGTATCTCTGCCTTCGCCAAAAAACTGAACCGGTACCGGCAATCCGAAAAAATTAACGGAAATGTGCGACTGGCTTTGAGAAAGTGTAACTGAAGTTTTCCGATCATCCGATTGTGCGACGTCTATAGTGTATGAAGGGAATCCCTGTCCGTAAAGCCAGTCGGCGAAAAAGGCTGTCAGGTCGCGGCCCGAGGCAGCTTCCATATGCCCTATATAATCTGAACTATGGGCAAAACCGTGTTTTAGCTTTGGATCATCCAGGTAGTCTCTCATTCCCCTGAAAAAGGCATCATCTCCCAGAATCCACCGAAGCATATGCAGCAACATGGCTCCCTTGCTGTAGGATAAGCGCGAATCGAAAATCCTGTTAACGCTTGTGGTATCGTCGCAGTAAACCGAACCTGCCGGCTGCCGGCAAACACTTTCGATATTTAATTTTTTCCAGAATGACCAGTAGAAATTTTCAATAAATTCATACCTGAGCCCGGCGCAATAAGTTGCAAAACCTTCGTTAAGCCAGATATCATGCCACGAACCACAGGTTATCATATCGCCGAACCACTGATGTGCGAGCTCGTGGGCCATAACTTCCACATTAAAGGCTCCTTTACCAAGGAATGTCATGGTTTGATGTTCCATGCCTCCGCCCCAGCCAAACTGTGCCTGACCATATTTTTCGGCACGGAAAGGATAAGGTGTAAACAAATCTTCGAACAGCGCCAGAGCCGGCAAAACACCCTTTGCATTAGATCTTAGCAGTGTTGAATCCTCCGGATAAACATAATTCAACACCTGTAGCGAATCGGTTCCTTGTACATAAAAATCCGAAAAACGTGCATAATTGGTGGACGCAATGGCAATCAGGTAGGATGCTATGGGGTAGCGATGTTTCCAGTGTGCGAGAATTGAATTAGTTCCAAAAGGGGTTTCGCTGATCAGCAATCCGTTGCTTGCCACATGATTCACTTTTGGGGTAACAACAAATACGTCGATGGAATCTATTTTATCAGTAAGATCATTTTTCGATGGCCACCAGTCGGAGGCTCCGTAGGGCTCGGAAAGCGTCCACATGCCGGGAGCCCCACCATGAATTTCATTACCGAATGAACCAAAACCACTTGTTGCAGGGTTTCCGTGATACCAGACGGTTACCGAATCCAGGGTGCCTTCAGGAATAATTTCATTAAAAGGAATGGTAATAACATTTCCGGTATGATTCACAGGTTGCTTAATGCCCTTATGGAAAGCTGAATCGGCCGACATGGTTTCATTTAGCTCAAACTGAATACTACTCATGCCCGCTTGGGTTGTCACAAAAAAGGAAGTAACTGAACCGCTTATATAAGACTGCGCCGGATCAGCGTACCAGAAAAAGCGATGGTATTTCAGATCATAATTGTTAACAATAAGTTGCTGATGTGGCGCCATAAGTTTCAGGTAGGCAGCTTTTTCGTTTTCAGCAATCATTTCGAGGTCGTTCGATAAGGGCTTCTGCTGGGCAAATAAACCGTACCCGGCAGTTAAAAGCCAAAACAGAATCAACAGACTCCGGTTAATTATTTTCATGAAACTTTTATTATGTCTAAGGTTTGTAAAGATACATTTCAAAATACTATACTGTAACGGAAGCCGAAGATTTTTATTAGAGGGGATCAAATCAAAACCCTTCAAGAGTTTTAAACTTTTGAAGGGTTGATCTGAAATGAATCACACAACTGAGAAAATATCGATGACTTAATCCTGCAATACTTTTTTCTTTTCAGGATTATGTGTCTTTTCATATTCGTGGCACTGATGCATAAATGCCTGCAGACGCGAGTCGATATTGGTTGCTTCCTGCCCGTCGTACGGAATGTTTTCCCAAGGGATATTATGATGATCCTTGCGGAATTCGGTACTCAGCGCAGCCACAAGGGTTCCGGGCATACAGGTGAACGGCATGATATAAACCACACCTGAAATATTTTCCTGCACCAATCCTCCGGCCGTTCCCAGTGCAGCTACCGGATCACCATCGTAATCTTTATGGATGTATGGAGCACTGCGTTTGATCATCTCGTCCAGTTCAATTTCCGTTTCCATTTCCACGAAATTCTTTACAGAATTCTTTAGTTTGTTCCCGGTATAATGTTGTCCCCATTGCTGGATTTTTGATTTAAACAGCCCTTTTATATCACCTTTCCACAAGCTGTCGCGCCAGTAGCGGTAGGATGAATAGATAAGCCACTCACCAAACGGGGCCATGATGGTTTCGGCCCCCAGGGCCTCCAGTTTTTCAACCAGGAATGAACTGCAATACGGATTGTCGCGCATAAAGGTTTCGCCAACAATGGCAATAATCGGTTTACGCTTGCCTTCAACCAATTCGAGTTTGCTGAATTCCCTGCCGGCATTTTCGAGTGTTTTTGGTAAGGTTCGTGATCCATTTTCGATGGATTCAATAACCTTATTTAACCAGAACTGGTAGAGCTCATTGGCAGATCCTTTTATTTTTTCGTAAGGTCTTTTTTCCTGCACCATTTTTTTAAGCAAATCGGTAGCCACAATTCCTTTCCAGGCATTTAACCTGAACTTACCTGATTTACCCGGTGCTATTTCGGCATATGCATTATCATTGGTAGGTGTAAGTATCTCTGCTTCGTAATATCCCAGCCTGTCGAAAATTATGCGGTGCAACTTGTTATAATCGCCAAAGCGGCAAGGCCCGTTATGGTCGGGCATGAAAAAGGTCATTTTGGAAGGATCAACGCCAGGTTCCTGAAGTTTTGCCACAAAACTTCCCAATGTTGCCACAAACGGAAAACATTCTTGCCCGTTTGTCAGTTTGCGGGCAATTTCTATTTCGCGAGCACCGGGCATGGGCAGCACTTCGGCCTTTATACCACATAATCTGGATGCGGCAGCAATTGCATGCACCGTGTCACGGGCATAAGGAATATAAAGTGTACGTCCTTCAACCTTATTCTCTGTATTGTGTATATATTTTGGTTCAATCTCATGCAATCCGCTTACTTTCAGGTAGCCTTCGAGGCTATCAAGGAAAGCTTCGAGCCGTGTTACCAATCCCGCATCGGCGCTGTGCTCGTCCACCTCCAGGTGAAGGTAGGGTTTGCCTTTCATCTCCTCGCGCACATAATGTGTAAGGAAGGAATCGGGTCCGCAGCGGAAATTACCCAGGAAAACGCCGAATAGATTGTTGTTTTTCCGGATCAGTCGTGTGGCCGCAAGTATTTTTTGCCCGTTTGGCCAGTACATCATGCGGTAATCATCAAAAATATTTTCCTCCTGCAAAGGCAGGAAATCCACCGGAATCGGAATGGTATCGAGATTAATAAGTTTTTCGACCAGGCGCAAATTGAGTGCCGGATCACCTGTATTGTAAGGACGGCCAAGAACAACCATCGCTTTCTTATCCTTAGGCAGGTTTTCGAGGATAACACGGCCACGCGATTGAATTGCAGTTTCAAAGGCGGTTTGCTGCTCATCGGCCAGGTTTATCGCTTTAATGGTCTTTGTTTTTGCGATGCCGAATTTCTCCTTCATGAACGTAGCAATTTCATTGTTCAATACCCTTCCGAAATAACGGAAATGCAAGGTTGGAGTAAGGAACTTATCTCTTGTCTTTGGATCCATGAAAGCGCTTCGCAACATGAACGGGTAGGTCTGGATCCAGGGACAGTTAGGATTATTGGTAGGATTGGTCTTGGTTCCTTTTGAGTTTACGATAAAGGGGAGGAAAATAAAATCAACATTTTTTTGAAGCAGGTTATCTACATGGCCATGAATCAGTTCCACCGGGAAACAGGTTTCGGCAACCATAATTTCAAGTGATTTCTTGGTGAGCTGGTAATCCGTGGAGTCGGAAAGCACAACCCTGAAATTGAGTTCCTTGAAATAATTATACCAGAACGGAAATTGCTGCCAGAACACCATCAATGCGCGTGGAATACCGACCGTGATGCGGTCATCGGGTGCTTCTTCCATGTAATCGCCCATGAGGTATTTTAATCTTTCCTCAAAATAATTAGGAATGTCTTTTACTTTTCCCTTGCGGTCATCTACTTCATACAACTCACAGCGGCCGCCGTAGAAAAGCGCCTTTTTTTCGCCGGCGACTTTCACTTTTTGTATTTCGCAATGGTTGGTACACGATTTACAGGTGAAGCTATTAATTGTAAAAGGAATATCGCTGATATGGAATCCTTTAAAACGGGATTTCTGACCTTCGGCCATAGCTTTTTTTGCCAGTATGGCTGCACCGATGGCGCCGGTAACATCGAAATGAGGTGGAATTATGATTTGCTTACCGGTAATTTTTTCGAAAGCGGCAACCACTGATTTATTATTGGTTACTCCGCCCTGGAAAAATATTTTATCCCCAATGGGCTTGGCCCCGACTACTTTTTGAATATAGTTCTCAACGATTGAATAGGCCAGCCCGCCAACCAGGTTATCCTTGTCGGCGCCGCGTTGCTGGTGCGAATTCAGATCCGACTCCATAAATACGGTGCATCGGCAACCCATCTGAACCGGGCTTTTAGCCGATAGCGCCAGGTCTTCAAATTCGTTTATAATATTGATATTCAGTTTCTCTGATTGTTCTTCGAGAAAAGACCCCGTGCCGGCGGCACAAACCTTGTTCATCTCGAAATCTACAATAACACCGTCCTGAATCGAAATGTATTTTGAATCCTGGCCCCCGATTTCAAAAATAGTGTCTACCGTTGGATCGTGATCGATGGCTGCAGTGGCCTGGGCGGTTATTTCGTTTTTAATCAGATCGGCACCTACAAAGTCACCGATGAGGTACCTTCCCGAACCTGTAGTTCCTACAGCAACAACTTCAACATCAGCACCCCTTTCTTCAAATATTTCCTTTAATCCACGCTGAACCGCGTTCATTGGCTTGCTTGCTGTCGGCAGATACCGGCGCGCCACCACATTATGCTCCGCATCAATCAGCACGACATTGGTGCTTAGTGATCCGATATCAATTCCTAAAGAAACTTTTATTTTTTCACCTGGTATTTTCTTAACGACAACATCTTTATTGTAAGTGGCACCGGAGGTTATCAGCTGGTCGTGAGAATTATTTTCGTAAGCTTTATTCAGAAGATAAAAGTCCAGGTCATCAAGTCCTTTAAATTCCGGAACATCGGCTCTGCCGTTCGACAACACATGGTATAAGGCCCCGATAGCGCCCATCGAAGCATGGTATTCGGGGATGATAAGTTCTTCGTCCTTCAGTTCAAAAACTTCCCTGAAAGCCCTCACCATTCCGGCGTTGGCAGCAACTCCTCCCTGGAATAAGAAAGGCGATTTGAATTTTTTGCCCCTGCCGAGGTTACTCTTAAAATTACGCGCAACAGCAAAGCATAAACCGGCAACAATGTCGTGCAAAGGTGTTGCAATCTGCTGCAGATGGATCATGTCGCTTTTAGCAAAAACGCTGCAGCGCCCGGCAATCCGGGGAGGATTTTCGGATAAAAGCGCAAGCTTGCCAAATTCATTTTCGATAGGCACTCCAATCCGCTTTGCCTGCTGATCGAGGAAAGAACCGGTACCTGCCGCGCAAAGGCTGTTCATCGAAAAGTCAGCCAGGCGGGTATGCCCGTCTTCCGTGCCATTTTCCATCAGGATAAGCTTGGAGTCCTCACCTCCCATCTCAATAATGGTTTGTGCATGTGGATATAGTACAGATGCTGAAGTGGATTGGGCTATGATTTCATTGATGAATGATCCGCCGATCAATTCGGCCGCTTTTTTGCCGCCACTGCCTGTAAGCGCTATGCAACTGATACTCTCAGCCCCATATTTGCCGACAATTTCGGATATAATGCTTTTTAATACATTAAACGGACGTCCTTCGCAATAGGTATAGTGGTTCTCAATAATATTCCGGTCTTCATCCATCAGAACAGTGTTCAGTGAAATGGATCCTAAATCAAGACCTAAGTGATATTGCGGTTTATTATTAACTGAATTCTGCCCCTTATTCATTTTGGATAAATTACTCTAGTTAATGCAAAATAGCAAGCTAAGATACTCATATTAAAAGAACATTCCCAAGTTCAGAATAAAAAAATATCTATATACATATGATAATAAGTACTTCACCTCATACAATCTGTGAGGCATACTGATTCAAGAAAAGATGTATAATGTTGATTGTAAACAGTATAAAGCATTAATGAGGTACTCAAATAATGAAATAACTTACTTTAAATAGTAATATCATTTCATCCTGTTGTTGATAAAATTGTTGGATAATTCCAGGAATAATGGTCTATAAAATCTTTAAAAGCTGTCATCCTGGATGATTCGAAACCGGAAATGCAAAATTTGTCAGGATACATCAATCTGATCAGGGTTTAATGATAAATATTTACCGTTTTCATTAAGATGACCCGATGCGTAACGAAGATGTCTTTTACTCACCGAATTTTTCGCATCTTTGCAAAAGTAAAATCAAAGTATATATGCTATCCGGTCAGCACCGAAATTTCCTGTTTATCCTGAAGTTGTTTATTCCGACGGTCATCGCGCTGTATGCTTTGTCGTGCGCCACCATTGTTGCACCAAGCGGAGGTCCGAAAGATATTACTCCGCCGAAAATGGTCAGTTCCCAGCCCAAAGACCTTTCAACCAATTTCAAAGGGAATAAGCTTATACTCACGTTTGATGAATATGTTCAGCTGAAAACACCTGAAAAATTCATGCTGATCTCACCGCCCTTAAAAAAAACGCCTGATATTAAGATAAAAGGACATTCGCTTGTAGTCAAACTGGAGGATTCGCTGCGGAGTAACACCACTTATAATTTTTACTTTGGAGAAGCCATAGTTGATTTAACCGAAAATAATCCAATACCTAACTTTAATTTTGCATTTTCAACCGGTCCTGAGATAGATTCGCTAAGCCTTTCGGGTAATATAACGGATGCACTGTCGCGCAAACCGGTTAAGGGAGCCATAGTAATGCTGTATACCGACTTTGGTGACTCCATACCTATGAAACAAATTCCTACCTATGTTTCGCGTAGCCTGGAGAACGGGAGTTTTCATTTCAATAGCCTGGCTGCAGGAAAATACCGGGCAGTGGCACTGGTTGACGGGGATAATGATTACAAGTATAACCTGCCAACCGAAATGATTGGTTTCAATTCCGATTCGGTTCAACCTTATTATAATGCAATTAATCTGAATGATTCAGCTGCCGTAAGCAAATCCGATTTAACAAAGGAAAAACTGGTTTCCATTGATATTTTCCCGGAACCGGATTCAACGCAGCGTATC
>JBBSBT010000125.1:0-7901 GCA_038250985.1 Bacteroidales bacterium | reverse complement strand
CGTATTCGCACGATTTCCTGGTCGGCAAAAATGTGCTTTACAAATACAGCAGCCAGGGAGTCATGCTTAATTATGTGTTTAATTACAATGCTGATGTTGCCGGCCCCAGACAGTTTTAAAAGGAATAGAAAGTTCAGAACGTGACGAAATGAGATATGTAATGATACTGAAAAATAAGAGGGCCCTTTTGCTTGTACTTGCATTTTTGATTTTTCAAAACATGTTTGCACAGACAAAGAGTTTTGATGTTGCCCGCACATCATTCAGTACTCAGACAAATGATGAATTCTCGCCTGTGTATTATAAAAATGGAATCGTTTTTTGTTCGAACCTCAAAAACAATTCGTTGGTCACCTACGAAAATGACAGAAAGAAATTGTACAATATCTTTTATGTCCCCAAAAGAGGTAAAAATTCATGGTCAGGCGTTCGCCTGCTTTCGAAGGAATTAACAAGCAATTATAACGAAGGCCCCGGATCGTTTACCGAAACCGGCGACACATTCTACTTTTGCAGGAATACCAGCAGCAGGACATTCCTGAAGGACAACTCCAATGCTGATAATAAACTTGGAATCTATTCATCAGAATATATTGGTAAGGAATGGACAAACATCAAACCTTTTGCTTACAACAGCAGCTCGTATTCGCTGGTAACGCCGGCATTAACTGCTGACGGGAAAAGATTGTATTTTGCTTCGGATATGCCCGGAGGATTCGGCGAGGCCGATCTGTATTACTGCGATTGGAAGAATAATGCCTGGGACAAACCGGTAAATATGGGTCCGGCTATAAATACGTCAAAAAATGAATCCTATCCTTTTGCAAGCAAATCAGGGAAACTCTTTTTTGCTTCCGAAGGTCACGATGGGTTCGGTGGAAAGGATATTTTTTATACCCAGGAAGTCAACGGGCACTGGATTCAGCCGGTGCATCTTGATTCCGACATAAACTCAGCCGCGGATGATTTTGGCATAGTAACGGACGAAGACTTTACAAGCGGGTATTTTTCCTCCAACAGGCGAAAATCCGATGATATCTACAGCTTTACTGCCAGCCCGGTTGAATTCCCGGTTTGCGACACCCTGTTAAAGAATAATTATTGTTTCCTGTTTTACGATGAATTTCAAGTCAAAAACGATACCGCTCCTGTAAGATATGAATGGGATTTCGGTAATGGTATAAAAAAATATGGATTGCAGGTAAAATATTGCTTTCCCGGCCCCGGAAAATATGAAGTTCAGCTGAATCTTCTTGATGCAATCAAGACAGACTCAATACACAGCCGCACATCCTATAATTTTGAACTCGAGGATGAAAACAAGACTAATATAAATGCACCTGATGCCGGCGTAGTAAATGAAGCTATTTCGTTTGACGGATTAAAGACCAATCTTCCTGACTTCCGGATTTCGGACTATTTGTGGAACCTGGGTGATGGATTTGTAATAAGAGGTCCTGTTGTAAAAAAAGTGTTTGAAAAACCAGGAGAATATCCAGTACAACTCGGTTTGCTGGGCGACAGAGATACCCTGGGAAATATTGCCAAAGCATGTATCTGCAAAAAGATCATAATCTATAATGATTTTGAGGAATTGGCGATGCATAATTCTAAGGAAATAAGTGAACTTGATTATTTCACTGCCATCGAAAAGCAAAACCAATTAAAAGCTGGAACCCGCAAACAGGCAAACACAAAAAACAATAATGCGGTTGCAAAAGGATTGAATTCTTCTGAAATTAAAATTTATCTTTTCAATTCATTATCGGAAGTTCAGAAGGATAAAATAGTAAGCAAACTTTTTTCAGCACAGGGCAGTTCAATTGAAATAAATGATACCGGCATAGGAACATCCTCCATGGATGTGCTGGCCAAATTCATCCAGGTGCTTAACGAAAACCCGGATCTGAAACTCGAAATCACCGTGCATACAGGTGAAAAAGGATCAACAAAGAGTAACCTCGAAATCACAGAAACAAAGGCCCGGGAGATAAATTCGTATTTCCTGAAAAACGGAATATCAGCGGGAACAATCCATTGCAAAGGCTATGGAGAGTCACATCCAGGCAGTAAAAGTGCCAATGGAGCAGGCAATCCGGACAACAGAACAGAATTTATATTTTTACCAAATTAAAAATAAGGAGAAGAAATGTTAAAGTCACTTTTAACGGTATTCATCATTTTATGGTTTGTGGCCAATATCTTTCCACAAGCGGCTCCTTCGGTTGAAGAAAATATCCCCTACCTGGTTACTTTCGGGGGAGACTCACAAACATCGTGGGGTGATGATGATTTTTGCCAGATATTCTTTTTCAAGATTCCTTCTTCACAAACCAGGCCCATTTACCTTCGTGTTTACGACCCTGAAACCGGGGGCGACATTGACGAACCCAAAGGTGAATTTAATACCGTTGTGAAATTTTCGATTTATGGCGGAAAAGGATGTTGGTCCGGCAAGGACGCACAGGCCATAGCTCCCGTGGGAAACTATAAAAGCGGGATTCTGCTGGCATCAAAATCATTTGGCGCCGACCCTAAATACGACAAAAACTATTATACATTCGGCCCTTTTAACCCATCCGAAGGAGAATTTGTTGATCAACTCGGAGGAAGGATTTTCAAAATTATAGCACAAGGCATATCAGGTGATGACGGTAACCTTTACCGCTATTTTTTAAGTACCAGTCTGGATAAAAATACACCCGTTGAAGGAGGAAACCTTTTTACGTATAAATACCATTTCCGCCTGCCCAATGACCAGAAACAGGTTTGCCAGATATATCCTTACGTGGACGATAAAACCATTTCGATTGAAGTATCAAATTTTGACTGGGATAATGATGGACCAATAAAATTAATTTCGGTGGCCAAAAATGGCATCGCATGCGATATTTCGGGCGAAAATAATTGGATAAAAAGAGAATTTCCCATTGTGGAAGACGAAAAAAATGCAAGTATAGAAATTAAATTTGAAAAGAATAAAAACGTTAAAGTGTTAAACAACAATGTGGTGGTAGTGATCCGGAACCAGTATGGGCTTTCCCTTCCGTTTTTTGTTCTACCTATTGGCGGCATACCGATTTATAAACCCAAAATACGAATGAAAGGAATTCAATAATGGTAACGAAATCATTTGCCCCGGCTCGTCTGACTGCTGTTTGCCATAAATGGATTTTATTTGGACTCCTGCTTGGCCTGAGCATACAGGTTAAGCCCCAGCAATATAGCATACGAGAATTTACTGACGGACTTGCCCAACCGTATGTGTACTCCATAATCCAGGATAACAAAGGATACTTATGGATTGGCACCGGGAATGGTTTGTCGCGGTATGATGGATTTAACTTTAAGAATTTTACCACCAACGACTCACTGGCGGATAATTTTATCACCTGCAGCCTGAAAAATGAAGGAGATATCTGGTTTGGTCATATGAATGGTAAAATTACGCTTTACAATGGAAAAATTTTCAAACCGGCTATATCCTTACAGCAGAATTCAAGTATCACCGACATGGAAAAAAGTCCGGAAGGGACACTGTGGGCAAGTACCAGCTCCAACGGCTTAGTAAAACTGGACAAAAAAAATCATACACAAAAGACAACTGAAAATGACCAGATTTCGATCCTGACATTTCAATTTCTAAATGAAAATGAAATCCTCACCGGATCAGTGGAAGGACTGGATTACTGCAAACTGAATGCATCAGGTAAAGTTGAATTAATCAGGCATATAAACGAAATTCCGGATTCTAAAATCCAGGATATTGTAAAAATGAAAAACGGTTCCGGTTTTTTTGTTGCAACTGAAAGTGAAGGTATTTATCAGCTTGAGCCTGAAGGCAAACAATTTAAAATATCGAAGATTGAAGCAGGGCCAGGCAACACCATTACTGGCGTACAAAGCCTGTTTGAGGCCGGGGATTCGGGTTTATGGGTCTGCACCTTTGGCAACGGGCTTATCCATATGGTACCATCCCTCAAGGGGAAATACATAGTTGCCAATCGTTTTAATACGACAACAGGGTTCGCTGCAAATGATGTAAAAACAATATACCAGGACCGCGAAGGCTGCATCTGGAGCGGAAATTATGGCACGGGGTTAACGCAACTTACAGAAATGTCCTTTTCGATGTACACCTTCGACAAGAGCAAATATGGAAATGAAATATATTCCATTTGTATCCGAAATAATTACAGGTGGCTGGGCACGGAGAAAGGACTGCTAAAGCTGAGTCAATCCACAGGTGATATATTGAAGTTTTATTCCATAGAGCAAGGATTGCCGAACGATAAAATTACAGCGCTCTATTCGGATCAGGACAATGTGCTTTGGATTGGCACTGAAAAAAACGGGGTTTACCGTATGGCGGCTGATAAGGGAAAAATTCTTCCAGTAATGATTGGAAGAGGAGTACTTGAAAATTCAATAACAGCTATTACCGGAAGCAAAAAAGAGATATGGATCGGGACAAAAAAAGGCGTTTGTAACATCAACCATAATACGGCAGCCATTCGTTGGTATACAATGGATAACGGTGAGCTGCCGCATAATTATGTCAAACACCTGTTTATTGGGCCTTCAGGGAAATTATGGATTTCGACACTCAGCAATGTTTTAGTTTTCATAAAGGACGGAAAAACCGGGAAAGAAGCAGTATCTTCTGAAAGAGGCGTTTCATCCCTCGGCCCGATCACCGTGGAAAACGATTCCACACTTTGGGTAGGATCAAATGGCAATGGTGTATTCAGGTTAAAATCCGGAATCGTAACCAACTTCACCAGCAGGGAGGACCTGTTTTCCGATTATTGTTATTCCCTGGTTCTGGACGACAGCCGGAACTTATGGGTGGGTCATCGCGGTGGATTAAGCAAAATAAGGACAACTGATTTGTTTGTAAAACCGATACAGCGAAGTGCAGGTATCAGCAGCACCTGTGAATTTAATCCAAATGCCGCTTTTAAGGATGACAAAAACAAAATCTGGTTTGGCACCAGCGAAGGCTTACTGGTTTATGACCCGGCATCAGAAAGCAGGGAAATCCTGCCTCCCGTTTTAAATATTATATCCTGCCAGGTAAATGATGATGAAGTCGACTTTCATGATAAACTGACTCTTTCACCCGGAAATTACAAAATCAAGATCGATTTTCTGTGTATCAGCCTCAAAGAACCCTCACTTATCAATTACGTGTATCAGTTGGAAGGGTATGATCATTCGCCGGTAAACACCAAAGTGTCAAATGTAGTCTTCCCCCACCTTACTGAAGGTTCATACACCTTCCGTTTGTGGGCAATAAACGGACAAGGTGTTATATCGGAAACGCCCTTAACCATACAAATCACAATAAACAAACCTCTCTGGAAAAGAGCGTGGTTTGTTGTCAGTATTTTGCTTGTGCTGTTCTTTGTTTTGCTGGTATATATCAAAAAACGCGACCAGAAACACCTGGCAGAGAAAAAAATGCTCGAAACAAAAGTTCAGGAGCGCACACTGGAAATCACGAAGAAAAATTCATTGCTCGAAGAAAAGCAGGACAAAATCATAACCCAGAATACAGAACTTGAGAAATACAGGAATTATCTGGAAGATATTGTAGATGAAAGAACCCGTGAATTGCTGATTGCAAAAAACAATGCGGAGGAATCCGACAGGTTAAAATCTTCTTTTTTAAACAATATCAGTCACGAAATACGAACGCCATTGAACATAATCTCAGGTTTTACAACCCTTTTGGGCGACAATGATCTGATTGAAGATGAAAAGCTGACTTATATTAAAACCATTAACACTAACGCGGATTCCCTTTGTCTGATACTGGACGAAATACTGGATGTTTCGAAGATGGAAGCCGGACAGTTTGTTTTTTCCAACACACAATTCAATGTTGATGATGTGTTTAATGATATTGAAAGCAAGTTCAGATTGAACAATACCAAAAATCTTGAATTTGAATTTACAAACAAGTCTCCGGATAATGGACTGGAACTTTATTATGATAAAGCACGGTTCCGCCAGATTTTCGTTAATTTACTGAGCAATGCTTTTAAGTTTACTGAAAGCGGTTCAATTAAATTTGGTTTTGAGCTTCAGAATGGATCGGTACGTTTTTTCGTATCCGATACAGGCCTGGGCATAGCAAGAGCTGAGATTGATAAAATTTTTAATCCTTTTTATAAAATTGAAGACAGCCGTGATATACTTTATGGCGGAGCGGGCATAGGGCTCACCACAGCGAAACGGCTAACCGAGCTGATGGGCGGAACAATTACCGTAGAATCCGTTGTTGGCGAAGGTTCCGTATTTTATATAACTCTTCCTGTAAATGCGGAACACAGGGTTTTGGAAGAAAAGAGTGAAAAGAAATTTTGCAAAAAAGGATTCCTTAAAAATAATACACTGATAATAGCCACTGCGGAGCAGGATATCTTTGAATTTATTACCAAAACTCTCAATGGTACCGGGGCGAAAATCCTACAGGCAGTCAAACCTTATGAATTACTTGATTTTATTGATAATAATCCTTTAAATACAGGCACTATCATTCTGCTGGACATTAAACAACCTTATACGGAAAGTTATAAAATTTTCAGACAAATAAATGCGCTAAACAGCGATATTCCGGTAATTGCTTTAACCTCATTCACCCAATCGGCCGATAAACAGAAAATAGCGGATGAGGACTTTGACGGATACCTTGCAAAACCTATAAAAGCGGATACCTTGCTTCGCCTGTTATTTCAATTATCTGAAATAAAGGGATCTGTTTAAATGAGTTGACCTTTGGATTACTAAAATAAATGTGCTAGGTGCCTGGTGTTTAGTGCCTGGTGTTTGGTGCATGGCGATGAGTGATTAGTGAATAGTGAATAATGCATAGTGAATAAAATATCATCATATAGCAATAGCACAAACAGGAACTAACTTTAAAATTTGAAATACATAGAAATAAACCGAAATACTAAAATTCGATTTTCTGTGAGTTATAAATTTTGAAATCAGTTACAAATCATGTTATTAGGGTTCTCCCCTTGGGGAGATGCCCCCTGCCTGCTTCAGGCTGGGAAGGGCAATGGGGTTAAAATAATGAATAGAAAACAATCATTTATCACAGGAACAAACCAAAAATAATATGATATATCTACATGGTATACTACCAATATCATTCTTATTAGATGAACGTGAATAATGCATGGTACTTATTTCAAAATGCGTATCACATAGATTTGTAGTATTGAAAATCACTATTGTCCGGTAAAATTTGTTTCGTCCCTGACGGGACTTTGTTCAATTTTGCATCTTGTTTTCTACCAATATGTTGTCCCTAACGGGACAGTCCCGGTAGGGACTGAATATTGGTAGAACGAAAAGCAACCCCTTTGAGATAAGTCCCGTCAGGGACGTAATGTTAACAAGATCTACAGCAAGTCTGATATGTTTAAATCGGACAACAGTGATTGAAAATGAAGAGCATTCAAGGTATTTATAAAAATTAATTTAATTCTGCACCAGGCACAAAACACCAGGCACTAAACACCAGGCACCAAGCACTAAATATTATAATAAACGCTATTTTCTTAATCACACTAATAAAGAATAAACTATCCGGATACAAAAAAATCACAAAAAGAAGCGGAATTCATATTCAGATATTTACAACAAATATAGTAAGGCTTGCATCCTCCCGGGAAAAGACTTTTTTGCTTTTAGTAGTGTAATTAGTACCTTTATCAGCTCATTATCTTTTGGAACTTATTAAACCAAACCAATTCATACTGATGAAACGATTTATTATTTTATCCCTTATCATTATATTTTTAGCTGGTTTACAATCTGTTACCGCGCAAACCCAGACAAAAAAAACAGTTATGATCGTACGTAAAACCGCTTTAAATTACCTT
>JBBSBT010000124.1:0-7903 GCA_038250985.1 Bacteroidales bacterium | reverse complement strand
ACAAAGTCCATATTCAGCATAGCCATTACCTCCCATATTGTTGCACCGTTTATTTTGCGGATTCCTATTTCTTTTGTGCGCTTTCGGCTGGAATGAAATGATAGTGCAAATAAGCCAATCGCAGATAAAAAGAGACTGATGAAACAGCAACTCACAATGAGTTTTGCATAATTGGTATTTTCCCTGTGATACCATTCGTACCGTTCACTCACCGATTCCAGATCAGGTGGCGAATCCGGAACAAGTGTTTGCCACGTTTGCGTAATGGTTTTCCTTGCTTGCTGAAGCTGGCCGGGAGATGCCTTGACCAGCAGATGATTTCCGGCTGTATCACATATTATTATGGTAGGTTCAATAACTTTTTTCAGACTGTAATAATTAAAGTCTTTAACAATTCCGATAATCGTGAATCTATCATCACCCGGGAGTTTTTCACCAAGCAGGTTTTTACTACGGAATTTTTTCGCCATTGTCTCATTTATCAGGCAATTTTTTAGATCAGATGTCGCGTTACCTGAAAAATTTCTGCCGGAGATTAACCTTATACCAAGCGTATTGATATAGTTTTCGTCGCCTCTTAAAATGGATGGGGCATATTCCATCTCTTTCCCATTTTCGTTGTAATGAAACAAAACCATTATGTATTCGAGCAAAGGCGAGGCTGAAGTTACCGAAACAAGGTCAATTGCAGGATTTTTGAGAATTTCCTCTCTGAAAACCTTAACCTTGTCGGCATATTTATACGGCAACTTTACTTCGATAACCTGTTTGTCAATACCAATTTCTTTATTTGAGATGTAGCTTATCTGTTTTATAATAATGAAAGAGCCAACCAACAGAACTAATGAAATAGTTATCTGCAGAATATTGAAAGCCGGTATCCTGATTCTTTTCCCGCCATAATCCACCGAATCACTATGCGTTGAAGAAATGAGCTGTCGTTTAATCTTTATAATTGAAAACACCCAGGTTACCAATAGCAGGAAAGCGATTACTCCGAGTGAGAATAACAGTGCATTTGTTTGGAATAATGACCTTATTTGGATATCTGCAGCTACCAATGAATTAAAAAACGGCAATAAAACTGACATCAATTCCAGGCTTAAGGTGAAAGCAATAACAATAATTATCAGGTTTTCAATCATGAACCCAGCGACCAGATTGCCTTTTGTGCTCCCGTTTATACGCCGTATATTAAATTCGCGGGTGCTATCAAGCAATTTGTTATTTATAAGACCCAAATAATTGAAAGAGGCTACAACTATGATCATCAGCCCGATTATAAATGCTATCAGCAAGTCAGCTTTATCTCTTACATTGCCTAGGTGCGAATCGCCCAATGTATCAAAATAAGCATCCTTTAAACTCTCTAAGTAGTATTTCCCGGGTGTTTCGTCGATGATACCAGGTATTTTATTTTTTTCTTTCGCAAAAATCTTTTCAAGTTCAGCAGGATCTGTATTATCCTTAAGTTTCAGAAAAGCAAATCTTTCGCTGCTTTCAGCAAACTTTACCATATCAAAATGAAGTTGGGTGTTCTCGTCCGGTCTTCTGAATATTCCTGAAATTATATAATCATTTTTGGAATTACTGTTCACCAGGGTGATTTTTTTACCTACCGCTGCAGTTTCACCGAAGTACTTTCTTGCCAGTTCTTCAGAAATCACTATATCCTGCTTTGTTGCAAGTGCCGTGTTTGGATTATTAGTCAGGAGTTGATAGCTGAAAAAATTAAAAAAGTTAGCGGATGCCCCATATATATCCGGATCATCATCAAAGGTTTGTCCATTTACAATAATTTTCAGGGCACCTCCCGTTTTAATCCGGCAGTAATCCTCAACCTGGGAAAAATTCGCCTTTATGTATTCAGCAGCTCCACTTTTGCAGGTTGACATTCGGGATCCTTTATTAAAAGGGTCATCGCATTTCAGCATATAAATGCGATCCGCATCTTTTTGAAAACTATCGGTATTTAATTCACGCGTTATAAAAAGTATAATCAGATTTATACTTGCCATCCCGACCACAAGACTAATAATGATAACGGCAGTATTCAACCGGTCACGAAAAAGTCTTCTTAATAACTGTTTTAATTTCATGTTTTCAGGTTTCTTGTTTGCATTTGTTATTTATAATGAAACGCCACCACAGGATTTATATAGGCTATCTTTGGACTTTGCCAGATGGGAGCGAACAAAGCAATTCCGGATACTTCACTTTATTCAATGGCAAATATCTATTGAATCGCTGCTGCTATAAAGCGTATTCTTCAACCTTTACGTTCATATTCTCGGTTACTACCTGCCCGTCGAAAAGATGGATGATACGGTGTGCAAAGCCTGCATCGTGTGTTGAGTGTGTAACCATAATAATAGTGGTACCACTGCGGTTCAGTTCGGTGAGCAGTTCCATCACCTCAAAACCGTTTTTCGAATCAAGGTTACCGGTAGGCTCATCAGCCAGCACCAGCTTTGGATTAGCGACCACGGCACGGGCAATGGCGACGCGCTGCTGCTGTCCGCCCGACAATTGCTGCGGGAAATGTTTGGCGCGATGACCCATTTGCATACGTTCAAGTACTTCGGTTACCAGGCGTTTGCGTTCGCTTGCCTTCATTTTGAGGTAGATAAGCGGCAGTTCCACATTCTCGAAAACGTTGAGTTCGTCGATAAGATTAAAACTTTGGAAAACGAAGCCGATGTTACCTTTGCGCAATTGGGTACGCTGGCTTTCGCGCAGGTGGCCTACTTCGTGGCCATCGAAATAATATTTGCCTTCACTCGGATTATCCAGCAGCCCCAGAATATTCAGCAAGGTTGACTTACCGCAACCCGAAGGGCCCATTATGGCAACGAAATCGCCTTTATTGATAATTGTATCCACCTTCAGTAAGGCGCTGGTTTCCACTTCCTCAGTACGGAAGATTTTTGATAATTGCTCAGTTTTGATCATTGTTTTATTGTTTTAGATATTGTTTTTAGTGTAAGATTGGAGTCGGAAGAGCGGAAGCTGGAGACCGGAATCCGGAGAATGGAGACCGGAAAACGGAATCCACTGTCTTGAGGCCGTTGACAGTTTTTCTTTAAAAAAATTTCTAAGTAAATTTTTCTTTTCTTGTTTGAATGAGTTTATATAACTGGGCTGAAATTTTCCGTGTATCATCTATTAATGAATTGTATATCAGCTCATCAATGTATTCTAATTTCTTAGCGGTTTTAACCTGTGTCCTGACTTCCCCTGCTGATCCTTTGGCTATGAATAAATACTGAACATATTCTTTATTATGCTGACGTTCGAAACCTTCTGCAATATTTGAAGGCACTTATACTGCCGCACGGCATATCTGGTCCCGGAAACCAAAATCCCTGGAATTTTTAAACGCCTTATAAATACGGGCACACAACTCAATCGCATTCTGCCAGACAATGAGGTCTTCAAATTTTTCAACTTTTGGATTCATGATATTTGTTTTTAGGTTAATATTTCCAGAATTAGTCTATTTAAAGTGATTTACAATCTACGATTTCCATTTTTCGTTCTCGTGTCTCCTGCCTGCCGTCTGCCGTCTCCTGTCTCCATTCTCCCGTCTTCGGTCTCCGGTCTCCTGTCTCCTACTTCAACAAAAGCCTCTCATTATCGCCAAACAACTCATATCCTGAAGTAATAACTTTTTCGCCCGGCTGCAAACCTTCAAGCACCTCGTAGTATGTCGGATTTTTGCTTCCGATTTTTATGTTTCGTTTTACGGCAGTATTTCCTGATTTGTCGAGAACGTAAATCCATTGGCCTCCGGTGCTCTGATAAAACGCTCCCTGCGGAATAAGGATGGCTTCGGCCGGTTCGCCCAACTGCAGTTTAATATGGAAGGTTTGCCCGGTACGCACATTTTCAGGCAAACTATCAGTGAACACCAGGTCAATTTTGAATTGTCCCTGCCGCACCTCCGGATAAACTTTTCGTACACGCATGCCAAATTCTTTATCCTGTCGGTCGAGCGTGGCATTCAGATTGGGCATAATCCTGTCGATGTAATGTTCGTCCATTAAAGCCTGAACTTTGAAGCCGGAAAGCACGTTAATCTGCCCCAGACTCGTTCCCTGTCCCAGTTGTTGTCCGATTTCAGCATTCAGCATCCCGAGTTGGCCGTCAACCGGAGCTTTAACCAACAGGTTATCAAGGCGTTCCTGTACATACATCAGGGCTTTACGCATTTTTACCATATCCGATTCGAGTTGTACAATATCTTTTGCTTTAATCAGGGAATCACTCACTGCCTTTTGTTTATTTATTTCGAGCAATTCTTTCTGATAGGTATAGTCTTCTTCGGCTTGCAAATACTCTTCTTTAGCAATAAGCTGATTCTCGTAAAGCTTTTTGTTTTGTTCAAATTTACGGGTTGCCTTCGATAATTGCAGCTTGTTTTCGAGCAAATTACGTTTGCTCTGAATTCGGTCCACTTCAAAATTTATACGGGCTGTACGCAGGTAATTCTCTTTTTCGGCCAGACTGGTTTCGCTTATAAGGATAGTCTGGTACAATTCGCGGTTTTCAAGTTTTAGAATAACATCACCCTTTTTCACCATTTCACCTTCTTCAATATACCTCTCCACCACACGACCGCCTTCCAGTGCATCGAGGTAAATGGTTGTAATGGGTTCAACCTGGCCTATTACGGTGATATAGTCGTCGAACTCACCTTTGGTTACCGTTTCGATTGTAATTTTATCGGTATCTACATTCAGCGATGAACTGTGGTTTTGAGAAACAACAAACCAAACAAGAGCGATAACCAACACACCTCCGATAATATACGGAATATGCTTTTTCTGCACGCCTTTCTTCTTTTCAAGTATTGTATCCATTTATTTAAAAGTTAAAATCGTAAGCAATGACAAATTTTGAGTTCTGTTAGTTGTAAGTCAGTCCACCGGTAAAAATCTGAAGGGTTTTGTATTTTAGCTGGTACTGCAATTGTGTCCGCAGCATTTCGGCTTCTGTCGATGCTTTCCGGTTTCGGGCATCAGTAAGTTCCAGCAGGTTTCCTGTTCCCTGCTCCCACTTTTGTTCTACAAGTTGCAAGTTGAGGGAAGTAGATTTTTCCTGTGCAAGGGCCGATTCATATTCATCGGCTGATGACTTAAGTGCCAGGCAGGCATTTTCAATTTCGGCACGGAAGTCGCGTTTTTTAATAGCGTTGCCGGTATTGGTTTTCTCCATATTCCACCGCGCATTATTGATGTTCCTGTTCATCTGCCATCCGTTAAAAAGAGGAATGCTCAGGTTTAATCCGATATATTGATAGTTATTGTTTTTGAGCTGAGAATGAAAACCAATAAGGTTTCCGTTCTGGTCCCTGTACGAATCGTAGTACCCGGTTCCGTAGCCGGCCTGGGCACGCAAAACAGGCATCCTGCTACCCCTGGCAATGGCAAGGTTTGTTGCCGAAATTCTTGAATCAATATTCATTTCACCGAACTGAGGCAGGTGTTGTTCTGCAAGATTGTAAACCGAGTCAGGGTCAGGCATTGTGGGTAACGCGTTAATATTATCAATTATCTCATCATTTATATCAAATGTACCATCAGCACTGTTATTCAGCAATTGCTGCAACGCCAGTTTTGATTTGTAAACATTACTTCGCGCCTGGGTAACTTTATAATCATCCAGAGCCAGGCGGGCTTCCATTTCAGCAACGTCAGTTCCGGCTTTGATACCGGCTTCAACCATTATCTTTATCTTGTGAAGATTTAAAGCACTCAGATTGAACTGATTTTTTGCTATCAACATCTGTCCTTTACTAAAGCATAAATCGAAGTACGCATTCATGACTTTAAAAACAATGTCGTTTTTCAGTATTTCTTCGCTTAAGGTTCCCTTCATCACATTTAACCGGTTGTATTGCACACGGTTCATATTTACAAAACCTTGAAAAAGCACCAACGATGTGCTAGCCGAAGCACCGGTTTGTAATAATTGCGTCGAAACAATCTCATTGTTGCTTGGATCAATAGAACGGCCATAACTGTTATCCGCATTCATGTTTCCGTTGAGTGTCGGTAATAACTCCATCCTCGACTGTCGCAAATCCTCTATCCTGATTTTATTATCAAATGTTGATTGTTTGAGTTCGAGGTTCTCCTGAATGGCCTGCTGAATGCAATCGTCAAGGGTCCATTTTTTTTGCCCGTTTGCCAGAAGCGACACGAACAGCAGAAAAGAAAAAATCAGATATTTGTTCATAGTATTTATATTCACGAATACTATATACCATCATCGTGCCAAAATTGTAACACATTATTATTCTGCTATTTATGATACACGATAGTTCATACGCTGTAAAATATTTATACAAAAAGTGTCTAATAATCATACAATCTAACTTGATTCGTGAATTCTTGATGTACATTTGCTTTTCAGATCACACATTCAGGAAAACCATATGATAAAAGGTAAAATATTGGTTGTGGATGACAATAAAGGCATTCAAAGTGCACTTGAACTTTTGCTGGTGCCGGTTTGCAAAGCTATTGTGTGTATTTCAAGCCCCAATCGACTGATGCCTTTGCTTGAGACAGGAGATTTTGACCTTATCCTGCTTGATATGAATTTTTCAGCCGGAGTAAATACCGGAAACGAAGGTCTGTATTGGCTTCGCAAGATTAAGGAATTCAACAGCGATATTCCGGTGATCCTTATAACGGCTTACGGGGATGTTGAACTTGCAGTAAAAGCGTTGAAAGAAGGAGCAACAGATTTTATTTTAAAACCCTGGGATAATCAGAAGCTTATTGCCACGGTCGAGGCTGGTTTTCAGTTGCGTTGGTCAAAGCTCGAAATAAGGCAGTTGAAACAGAAAGAAGGCTTCCTGAAGAAAGAACTGAACCGGGAGGTTGTGCCTATAATCGGGTCTTCACCGGCTATGTTACAAATGCTGAACCTGGTCAGCAAAGTTGCAAAAACAGAAGCCAATATACTTGTTACCGGTGAAAATGGCACCGGTAAGGATTTGGTTGCCAGAGAAATACACAGATTGTCTCCACGTAACAGCGAAATATTAGTTTCCGTTGATATGGGTGCTATAAGTGAAACACTTTTCGAAAGTGAACTTTTCGGACATGTGAAAGGAGCTTTTACAGATGCACGCGACGACAGGGTCGGGAAAATGGAAGCTGCAAACAAAGGAACTCTGTTTCTCGACGAAATAGGTAATCTTACACTCCCATTACAGGCAAAGCTGCTTGCCGCACTTCAAAACAGGGAAATAACTAAACTGGGTTCCAACAAGCCTGCCAGTATCGATATACGGCTTATCAGCGCCACAAACCGGGATCTTAACGCGTTGATTGCCGACGGGTTGTTTCGCGAAGATCTTCTTTACAGGCTGAATACAATCCATATCGAAGTTCCACCTTTGCGCGACCGGGGAAAGGACATCCTTGTACTTGCTGAATATTTTATCACAAAATTTACATCGAGGTATAACAAGTTCCCGATGCGAATCAGCCAGAGCGCAGCCGAAAAACTACTTGATTATTCATGGCCTGGCAATATCAGGGAGTTGCAACATACCATCGAAAAAGCAGTAATTATGAATGAAGGGGCGGTTTTGAAACCTGATGTTTTTTTCTTTAAACCACTTAACATATCAAGGTTTAGTAAAGATATGACCCTCGACGAAATGGAAAAAAACATGGTAAGCAGTGTACTTCAAAAAGCGGATGGAAATCTTTCACTTGCAGCTCAACGGCTTGGGGTTACCAGGCAAACACTCTATAATAAGATAAAGAAATATGGACTGTGAGAAGGGAGAAGGGAGACTGGAGAACGGAGAAGGGAGAGCGGAGACCGGGAGATGGGGAGAGTGGGTGAAGGGAGAAACCGTGAAGGGAAGATTGATCGAATT
>JBBSBT010000123.1:0-7905 GCA_038250985.1 Bacteroidales bacterium | reverse complement strand
TTTCCCGGATTCAATTTTCCGGATATCAATTAATTGATTAACCAGCCTTAACAAACGGTTTGAGTTGCGCTGCATCGAAAGTAAATGCTCCCTGACTACAGGTTCAAGGTTAAATTTTTCGAGCAACAGGTTAACAGGTGAAGAGATTAACGTCAGTGGGGTTCTGAATTCGTGGGAAATGTTGGTGAAAAACCTGAGCTTCATCTCCTGAACCTGGGCTTCTGATTCGTGCAGCAAACGCTGGAGTAAAAGTTCTTTTTTATACCGCTGACGTTCAATAATTCCTTTTCGCACAAAATAAACGGCAATTAACAGTAACACTAAATAAACAAGGTAAGCATACCATGACAACCAAAAGGGCGGCGAAATACTGATTTTTAAACGTGTTGGCTCAGTGCTCCACAAATTATCGTTGTTACAGCCAATTACTTCGAATACATAATCGCCCGGCGGTATTTTTGTAAAAGTGGCATAGTTCTGAGTTCCGGCATCAACCCATTCTTTGTCATAATTTACCAGGCGGTATTTAAACTGGTTTTTTGTAGGTAGTAAAAAATTGTTGGCAACAAAGTTAAAAGTAAGCGAATTTTGGTCGTAGGTTAGTTTCAGAAGATCTTCAGTGGCAAGTGTTTTCTTCAATGGGGACCCTTTGCTATGATTAGTGACTATAATATTATTGATTGACAAGGCGGTTAGAATTACCCTGGGAGGCACCGGGTTGGATATCATTTGCTCAGGTGTAAAAAGTGTAAACCCTTTTGTGTGGCCAAAAAGTATCTCGCCCGAACTTGTCTGAAATGCTGCTCCGGGATTGAACTGGCAGCCTTTTAATTCATCTTCCCTGTAAAAATTACGTAGTATCTGTTTTTCAGGATCAATACTTGATATGCCATTTTCAGTACTCATCCAAAGTATTCCATTTTTATCCTCCTGAATGCCATACACGTCATTTCCGCCCAAACCATCTTTGATCTGGTATGACTTAAATTTTTCACTTTTCTTATCGTAACGGTTGAGTCCACCCCCGCTGGTCCCGATCCAGATTATTCCCTTACGATCCTGGTAAAGAGATAATACTTCGTTAATGCTTAGGGAATTACTCTCATATGGCCTGTTCTTGAATCGCCTGAACTCTCCTGTTTTGGGGTTTAATTGATTCAACCCGTTTTTTGTCCCTATCCAGATGCTTTTATCGCTATCAACAATAATCGAACGAACCTGGTTGTTACTTAAGGTTTTCGAATCACTTGTCACAAAAAGAAACTCAGCCATAAACCCTGATTTGGGATTGTAATGGTACAGTCCTTTGCCCTGCGTCCCAATCCACAAACCACTATCTGATTCAGTAAGAGCATAAATGCTGATTCTTTCATCATTAAATTTTTTCAGTTTCCTGAAAACAGTTTCATCTTTTTTCTGAAACCATAAGCCATCCAGGAATGTTCCTATCCATAGAGTTTCAGATTTCTTATCGAAATACATTGATTTAATATCTTCAATCTTTTTCCCGTTTTCAGTTTTCAACGGGATGCTGATCATCTTATTTAACTCCCGGTCCAGTACATTAAGATTTCCAAACTCAGTGCCGATAAGGATTGTTTTATCTGTTTTTTCAGCAAATGAACTTACAAACTCATCATCCATTTCGGAAAGAGGCAGGTCCTTTCGATAAAGCGTAAAGCTGTTATCGAAATTTGAAAGGTAAGCCAGGCCTCCCGACCAGGTTCCGATCCACATGCCATCTTTCGAATCGCGGAATATTTTGTAAACACTATAGTATGGAAGACCTGAAATGTCCTGTGGGAGAATATTAAAACTTTTGCCTTTATCAATGATTGAGATTCCCTTGTAGGTCGAGATCCATATTCGCCCGTTCACATCTTTGTTTATGTCACGAACACGGTTATGGTTAATCTTATCTGCATCGCCTGGATTACTTCCGTAATGTTTTATCAGGTTGCCGGTAAATCCGAACAGATCAACTCCGGCTAAATCATATCCTATCCACAGGCCGGTTTCATCCGAAAATATCTTTCGGATCAACTCTGACTGGCGATGACAAAAGATATTGAACTTCCGGCTTGATGGTTCATACAACCAAACTGTGCCCTCCACTCCACCAATCCATATCCTTCCCTGGGAATCGTATGCTGCACAGGAGAAATTCTCCTGGCTTGACTTCACTTGAATGACTTTCTCAAATTTCTGAGAATCCTTTCGGTACATTCCCAGCATAGTATTGGTTAAAAAGTAGATGTTTTTATCTTTTCCTTCAAAAATTTCGCGAATGTTACTCCCTAACTTTTGCCCTGATTTATCCGTAAATTTAGGTGTGATAAATTGATCGTTCGTATTATCATAAATGCATACTCCCCGGGAAGTCCCTATCCAGAGAGTTCCGGAAGAATCCAGAAAAATGGTGCGTATGGAATTATCGGGAATGGTGGTGGAATCGTTGGGATCGTGAAGAAATTTCTGAACATTCACTGAATTGTACCGGTACAAACCATGGGTGGTGCCAAACCAGATAAACCCATCGGCATCTTCGCCAATAGAATTGATGGAACCATAAGTAAAACCTCCTATTGGAGAAATCCTTCGAAACGAAAAATTAATATTTTCGGGAATGGCACCAAAAGAAAGACTGCCAGTTGTAATCAACAGAATCAGCAGAAAAAAATATTTTCTCATGAAAGGACCATCAGATTTGATTCAAAAACAATTTCAAAAATAGCTTTTTTATACCAAGCTTTCCTCTTTTTGGCAAAAAACTCTTTCAATTATCCGTCTTTTTGATTGATAATTTATATTTTGATCTATTTTTTCTAAAACAAGAATGATAATTTAGACGCAAAGAATGTACTTCTATTTATTTTAGCTAACGGGTAACCATACTTATAGATCTATGAAAAAAAATGTACTGAATTGCGTTCAAATCCAAAAGTCGAAAATACTGATGTTTCGAATGATAGGATCACTGGCAATGATTTTGTTATTGCTTAACAGCCTAATCCTTCAAGCAGGTGTTATTCCCAAATCAGATCTTCTGTTATCGGAGGCTTTTCAGCCCAAAAAAGTAAGCGGTAAAGTTGTCGATGAACAGGGAGTCACCTTGCCTGGTGTCAGTATTGTTATTAAAGGTACTACTTCAGGTGTTATTACCAGTATCAATGGCACTTATTCTCTTGATGCTGCCGATGAAAATGCCATATTGGTATTCTCATACATCGGTTTTGTTACACAGGAAATCAAAGTTGGAAACCAGTCAACAATAGACGTTGTATTGAAACAGGATGCTCAATTATTAGATGAGTTTGTTGTAGTTGCCTATGGCACGCAGAAAAAATCACACTTAACCGGATCAATTGCCACATTAAAAACCGAAAAACTGGATGAAATTCCGGTGGCTCGCGCCGACCAGGCCTTGCAGGGGAAAATGGCTGGCGTACAGGTTAATAACAGTGATCCGGAAGCCGGATCGGCACCCCAGATACGAGTGAGAGGAATGGGGTCAATCAGCGCAAACAGTGATCCTCTAATCGTTATTGATGGGTTTCCTGTTCCGGATGGTTTATCAATGATAAGTATGGGTGATGTTGAATCAATAGAAGTTCTTAAAGATGCGGCTTCAGCGGCCCTCTATGGTTCGCGTGCCGCTGGCGGTGTAATATTGGTAACAACAAAAAGCGGCAATATTAATAAACCAAAATTCAATTTTAAGATGTATACCGGCGTAAGGACAGCTTTAAAACTGCCCGATATGCTTACTACGGATGAATACATCGGACTCCTTTATAGTGAGGCGGAATTGCGAAAGCTTGATCCGGCTATTGATGGAAATGCAAGTTCGACCCTGGCTTTTAACAGGGCTACAGATACTGAAAGAGCCGGGTATTTAATATTACATAATTACGATGATCAGCCAACAGATTGGCTGAATGAAGGATTAAGAGATTACGGTTCCATGCAAAGTTATCAGCTGAGTGCATCAGGGGGTGATAAAAATCTGAAATATTTTATTTCAGGAAACTATAATAGCGAGGACGCTATAATGAAAAACAGCACGTACGACAAATTTTCATTTCGTGCAAAAATGGATGGTAAGCTTTCCAAAGCGGTGTCCATTGGCTTTAATCTTACCCCGACATACAGTAAAAAGGAAAGTCCTGCAGTTGACCTTACCGACTACATGCGTTTCCCATCCTGGATGCCTATACGTCATAACGAAGCAACTGCTGCTCTTTCGGGAAAAATTGCCGGCGACTATGCTCAACCCAGCGATTTTAACGGATCATCCCTGAGTGGTTTAGGATATGGAAATGAAGTATGGACTTTAGTAGGACAAAATCCATTTAGTTCCAGCAATCAGAATCCTGTTTCCATCCGGGAACGAACAAGCATCTTTACTGATGATTACAGGCTACAGAGCAATGTGTATCTCATAATCGAAATAATCCCGGGCCTTAAATTCAAAACTTCAAATGGTGTTTATGTAGCATATAAAGAATATAATATCAAAGAACAAACATCAGCAAAAAAGGCAGGGGTCCCAAATTCGTTGACCCGTCAAACCACTTTGCATACCGATTTATTGTCGGAAAATACTCTTGATTATTCAAAAAAAATCGGCAATCATGAAATCGGAGCGTTGGCAGGTTTCACTATGCAAAAAACAAAAAATAATTACAATGCAGTAGTGGCTACAAATTTTCCTGACGAAGAAATGCTATCCTTCAACCTGGCATCGCAACTTTTGCTTAATAGTCCAACCTTGCCGGGAACAACCTCTTATTACTACTCCGAATCATTAATGTCACTTTTAGGGAGACTGAATTACGCGTATAAAGGGAAATACCTGGCTTCGGTAAGTTTCCGCTCCGACGGCAGTTCCAAATTTGCCGAAGGTCATAAATGGGGTAGTTTTCCATCAGCATCCCTCGGATGGCGCGCCTCAGAAGAAAGCTTTTTGAAAGGCCTTAGCTGGTTATCGAATCTGAAACTAAGGGCCAGCTATGGTTTAACCGGTAACAATGGTATTCCGCAATATTCATACATGAATACAATCAACACCAGCAACTATCCTATTGGAACCGGAAACGGGTCAATGGTTTCAGGTATGTCATCAAACAGCGATGCATTAGGGAACCCCGATATTACCTGGGAGCAAACCCGGGAGGCAAACTTTGGTTTTGATTTTGGTATGTTAAAAAACAGGATCACAATTTCAGTTGAGTACTATAATGCCAACACCATACAGTTGCTGCTTCAGCAACCAGCTATGTATATTACCGGCCACGAATCGTACTGGAATAATATAGGCAAAGTAAATAACAAGGGTATTGAAATTGAACTCACAACAACCAATATTGACAATAATGGATTTACATGGCGAACAACTGCAAACTTTTCGGCTAATAAGAACAAACTGCTAAATTATGGCAATAAGGAGAAAGAGGACAATTTCGGGGAACGCAATGAAGTTTACAGGGCAGTTGTCGGTCAGCCTTCCATACAGTTTTATGGCTATCAAAGTGATGGAGTTTATACAACCTTCGAAGAAGTAGCCGCAGCAAAAGCAATTACTGATGCCAATGGTGTCCCGTTTACTTATACTAAATACTCACCGGTTGTAGGCGGATTAAAAGTCATCAATACCAATGGTGACAACAAGCTTGATGCTGACGACCGTGTGGTATTAGGCAGTCCGTTCCCTGATTTCACCTGGGGTATTACAAATATATTTACATATAAAAGCTTTGATCTGAGCTTTCTGATCCAAGGTGTTCAGGGAAATGATATCATCAATGGCAATTTGAATTACAACGAGCAACTTCGCCTGAATACGGCTTATACGAATAACCGGTATGTGAGCCCTGCTTATCCGGGCGATGGCAAAACAGTATATTCCACAACTACGGCCGGTGCTGACCTGATGTTGAGCGATTATTGCATCGAAGATGGTTCGTATGCAGCACTCCGCGATTTTTCGTTTGGATACAGGATTCCGTTTAAAGCTGCAGAAGCTTTAAAGCTCAAAGAATTGCGGGCATATTTCTCCGCTCAGAACTTGTTTTATATCATGGCATCCAATTACAGAGGTATAAATCCGGAAGCCCGTAAAACCAGCAGTAACTATTCCAGCCCTTTGCTGGATGGATATCAGCGAGGCGCTTTCCCTCTTAACAAAACCTTCGCGGTTGGAGTGGATATAACATTCTAACATAATTCAAACCGGAATAAAAACACTGATTAAAATGAAAAACAGCATAAAAATATTTTTGGCAATTTCTGTAATTATAGCTCTGTCGGGTTGTAAGAAATTTCTTGTTGACGAACCTCAATCTGTTTTAACGCAGGTTGATTTTTATACCACACCGGTTCGTATCAATCAGGGGGTTTTAGGATGTTATGCCGGCATGGCTACCATCATGCAGGATGAGTGGATGTTTACCGAAAACAGAACTGATAACAGCTGTGTGTCAAATACAGGAACAGGAACAACTGCTAGGGTTGATTTATGCGACCTTAAATTTTTCAGAATATCACCTAGTATGCCAATGCTTAAAACCTATTGGTACAAAATTTTTCAGAATATATCGAATGTAAACGCAGTTTTGCCTTCGTTAGTTGACAACAGTTACGTTCCTGTTGAATCGCAACGGGCGCAATACGAAGCTGAATTACTGTTTATCAGGGCATACCATTATTATAACCTGGTGAATTTATTTGGCGATATGTTCAAAATTACCACCGTCATAGGTCCGAACGATGCTAAAAAAATCCCACGTTCTCCTGTATCTGAAATTTATAACGAAATTATCATTCCCGACCTGATTAAAGCTGCCAACCAGGCTCCCGCCGTGTATTCATCCGATGAAACAGGACGAATCACTAAATGGGCAGCCAAGAGCTTATTAGCTAAAGCGTATATGATGATGGGAGGACTGGAAAACCTGGCCAAAGCAAAATTACTGCTGGAGGAGGTGTTAACAAAATCGTCCTACGGCTTATTAACCGGTGCCGGCGCTTATGCTAAAATATTTGATATCAATAATGAGATGAATAATGAAATCATTTTTGCTGTCAGATATAAAGGAGGAGGTTTAGGAATAGGCTCTCCGTTTTGGGGAACTTTCGCTCCCGAAGGCTCCGCAAATCTATTCTTAAAAATAGGCACTCCTCTCGGAAACAATAATCCAACCTATGAACTCATGGATCTTTTTAATTCAAATAATAGAGATAACCGTAAGTCGGCATGTTTTAAAGTCTGGAATAAATCTGCTACTACTCAGATACAATACGTTTCAAAATATATGGATCCTACCATGACTCAGGCTTTGCAGGGCGAGAATGACTGGATCGTTATCCGGTATGCCGACCTGGTATTACTTTATGCAGAAATTCTGGCACAGGATGGCAACCATGGTATTGCACATATTGAAGTGAACAAAATCCGCGCAAGAGCAGGCTTGAATCCAATAACCGATCCATTTGCCTCGAAAGAAATGGCATTGGATAATATTTATGCTGAACGCCGAATGGAGCTTTGCTTCGAAAATCAACGCTGGTTCGATTTGTTGCGAATGGGAAATGCATACGGCAATCCCAATAAAGCTGTTGAGGTTTTAAAGGAACACACCTTTATGACCGACTGGGATATTTTGTACTCTTTATACAACCCAATACTTCCTCCCGAGGAACGCTTTTTCAATAAAGCACGTTTGTTATTGCCCATTCCTCAGTCGGAAATCGATACTAACAATGAAATGGTAATTGCTCAAAACGCTGATTATTAATCAATTCAAATCAAATTAAAATGAAAACAATTAATAAATACAGTTATTTCTTTTTACTGGTGCTTTTAGCCGCAATCGGTTTTGTTTCGTGCGCTAAAGACGAAGGGAC
>JBBSBT010000122.1:0-7910 GCA_038250985.1 Bacteroidales bacterium | reverse complement strand
CCACAGGTAAATGCAGGTGCCGATATGACCATATTTTACGGAACGTATACCAATCTTAAAGGAACTGCAAACGGCGGAACAGGAGCATTAAATTATACATGGACACCGAACTTATATATTAGCTCAGGCCACAACACACTTACTCCGCGAACAACAAATCTTATCAGCAACCGTACCTATACTTTGACAGTGAATGACGTTGCCGGATGTACGGCAAACGATCAAATGATGGTTAATGTAGTCGGAACTCCTATTACTGCTGTTCCAACGCCTATTTCCACGACAATCTGTGCAGGCGAAACCGCGACAATAGATGCAAATGCTTCAGGAGGAGCAGAATCTTACACCTATTTCTGGACATCAATTCCGGCAGGTTTTACCGGGACAGGCCCGACGGTAACTGTAAAACCGCAGGTAAGTACGCAATATTTCGTGACTGTTAATGACGGGTACAATACGGCAACGGGATCCGTGACTGTAAATATTTTGCCATTACCAACTAAGTTTGTTCTTACCGGGGGCGGTAGTAACTGCACCGACGGTTCGGGCGTTGAAGTCGGACTCGCAGGATCAGAATCCGGGGTAAGCTATCAGTTGCATTACAACGGAAACCCGATTGGTATTCCTGTTTTAGGTAGCGGTTCCGCTATAAGCTTCGGCTACCAAATGATAGCCGGCACCTATTCTGTAAAAGCAACCAATATCTCAACAGGTTGCAGCCAGGGTATGGTAAACAATGTACCCGTATCCATTTATCCTTCGCCGGTATCCTTCTTTAGCAGCAGCAAACAAAACTGCTCAAATGAACCGGTAAAATTCACCGAGCTTGCACATACTCTTTACGGTTATATAACCGAGTGGAACTGGGATTTTGGCGATGGCACCTCCAGTGGCACCATCAGGTTCCCTGACCAACCCAATGTTTCACATATTTATAATACATCAGGTATATTTAAAGTCACGCTCAAAGTTGCCAATTCATTTGGTTGTAATGCAACTATAACAATTCCTACAGATGTTATTGAGGCCCCGGTTACCAATTTCCAGTACACGCAGGATTGCTCAGGCCTGGAAACATCATTCCTTGATGCATCTTATGCAAACGGACCGGGAAATACAGTAGAATACTGGTGGGATTTCGGTGATCCTTCGACCGGAGCAGACAATTATTCAGATAAAAAGGATGCTGTTCATATATTCAGTGCTCCAGGAAACTACCAGGTTACACACATTGTCCGCAACTTCAATAACTGCCATGATACCATTGTAAAACCTGTCATTATCCTGACCCCGGTACCTATTGACTTTGTTTATGGTCATGTATGCCTTGAGGATCATGCCATTTTCGGCCCTGATACTTCAGTGATGAATACTGCCAATATTACCAGTTGGGAATGGAATTTCGGAGATGGAGTAACTAATTACCAGCAATATACCGATCATAGTTACGCAGCACCCGGAAGCTACCAGGTCACATTGAAAGTAAACGATATTTCAGGATGTACGGCGACAAAAACACGCACTGTTGCCGTAAATAAACTACCGGTTGCCCTGTTTAACACCACACAACAACCTTGTTCGAATACGCCAGTACACTTTAATGATAAATCCAATACCTATGCCGGTTTTATTGTAAAATGGAACTGGGATTTCGGCGATGGAAACAAAAAACAGATCTTATATCCGGCAAATCCGGAAACCGATCATACTTATTCAGCACCTGGCACGTACATCGTTACACTCAGTATTGTTTCGAGCGACAGTTGCACCGCAGTGAGCAAGCAAAGCGTGGTTATAAAACCAGCGCCTACTGCCAATTTTGATTATACAAATGCATGCCAGGGAACACCTACGCGGTTCGCAGATTTAACCCAGACTACCGGTGCCGGTATGCTAAAAGGATGGGCCTGGGATTTCGGTGATGGCGTTTCAGGGATCAGTAACACTTCAACCCTCAGGAATCCGGCCCATACGTTTACAAAAACCGGCTCATACAACGTATCCCTAACCGTTTCATCCGAAAATGGATGCACCTCAACCTTTATTAAAACGGTAACCATTGCAGAAAAGCCTTTTGTTGACTTCGATTATGATAACCGGTGTATTGCTTCCGGCATACAA
Organism: Bacteroidales bacterium; assembly: GCA_038250985.1. Taxonomy (GTDB): domain Bacteria; phylum Bacteroidota; class Bacteroidia; order Bacteroidales; family UBA4417; genus UBA4417. Next base: position 5,789 of record JBBSBT010000122.1, on the reverse strand, counting down.
TTTACCCCTGCCGCTGCAGTTATCGCCGCTAATGTAGCAAGCTGGCACTGGTCGTTTGGCGACGGATCAACATCGCCACTACCTGACCCTCAATATTCGTATATCACGGCCGGCACGTATAACGTCACTTTAAATATCACAAATACAGCAGGCTGTCTGAGTGCAATTTCTCGCAATATAACCATATTGCCGGCTCCTGTTGCCAAGTACACTACAAGCACTCCTGCCTGCTCACAGAACCAGGTATATTTTACTAATCAATCGTTGACATCAGCAGGAAACATAATACGCTGGGAATACACTTTTGGTGACGGGACAAGTACAATTGTAAGTTTCCCCGGAAATCCTAATGTTTCTCATGCCTTTTCAGCAAACGGCATTTATAATACTACCCTAACAGTTGTTACTGACGATAATTGTTCAGCAACATCTTCACGAAAAGTCACCATTCTGCCCGCCCCGCTTGCTAATTTCGATTTTAATTCAGGCTGTCTCGAAGCTCCGGTTCAGTTCAATGATCTGTCGGGAGGCAATCCTACTTTGTGGAAATGGAATTTCGGTGATGCAGGCTCAGGATTGGAGAACACTTCGGATAAGAAGAACCCGGTACATCTGTACAGGCAGACAGGCACTTTCGCAGTGACGCTTTTTGTTCAGAATGCCAATGGCTGTTATGACACTGCTACCCGTACCATAAATATTTCGCCAAAACCGGCTGTTGATTTCAGTTTTAACAATGGTTGTGCTTCCGATACGGTTCAATTTAACAGTTCAGCCTATGTAAATATTACAAATACATCATCGTGGCTATGGAATTTCGGGGATAACAACACCTCCGCCAGCGTAAATCCATACCATATATATCAATCTCCCGGAACCTACCTGGTTTCACTTACAATTACAAATCAGAATGGCTGTACCAATATAAAAACCCGTAAAGTACTGGTTTCTACTGCTCCTGTTGCTAGTTTTACTCACACTGCCTTGTCATGCTCAGGTACAGCCGTTCTTTTTACCGACTTATCATCCACCTTAAGCGGAGTTATTAATTCCTGGAAATGGAATTTCGATGACGGAACTGTTGTTAACGTAAATGCTCCTTCCAATCCCAATGTAACGCATAGCTTTTCTTCCGCCGGATTTTATTCTGTAACCTTAACCATAGGAACATCAACCGGGTGTTATGCAACTCAAACCGAATTCATCAAAATCAATTCCGCCCAGGAAACAGCTTTCTCATTCACAAATAGTTGCTCGGAAAGCCCTACCGTATTTACGGATCAATCACAGGGCACCAGTGGCAATAGCATTACTGCATGGAACTGGAATTTTGGCGATCCTGCTTCGGGCCAGAGCAATTTCTCAGCCCTTAGAAATCCTCAGCATAAGTTCAGCGGACAAGGGATATACACCATAACATTAACAACGGAGAGTAGCTCGGGTTGCACAAATTCAGTTACCCATAGCGTTACAATTACTCCTGAAAAAGAAATAAATTTCATTTTATCTTCTTCCTGCAACGGGCTTCCTGTAACATTCAGTCTCGATACGAATATGACTAATAAGTTGGAAGTTGCATCATACCTCTGGAACTTCGGTGATGGAACATCCACCTCCTCAGCAGCAGAACCCAGTCATTTATTTTCAAATGCAGGGACATATAATGTAACTTTCACTATTACTAAATCAGCGGGGTGCATAAAAAGTGTTACAAAACCTGTAACTATCCATGCCTGGCCGGTAGCCCAATTTACGACTAACGGCAACTGTATATCGAACCAGGTTCAGTTCACGGATATAAGTTTCAGCCCCGATGGAGAAAAAACTGTTGCCTGGGCCTGGGATTTCGGAGTAAGCTCTACAACAGCAGATACTTCTTCCGCTCAGAATCCTTCGTACATCTATGCTACAGCCGGAACATACAACACCAGGCTAACAATTACCAGTGAATCAGGATGTACCGCTGTAAAAAACATTCCGGTTGTAGTAATTGCTGCTCCAACTGCACTTTTCAGTTATGTTGCCGAATCCTGCCACAATGGCTCGGTCGTATTTCTTGATAAATCTGTCAGCACGCAATCGATGATCACAGGCTGGTTATGGGAATTCGCACCAGGCGTATATTCAACATTGCAGAATCCGGTTCATGTTTTTGGTACTTCAGATACCTGTTACAATGTAAAGCTAACGGTAAGCACGGCCAACGGATGTTCCAATACGCTGATTCAGAAAGTCTGCATCCCGGCAGGTATTAAAGTTGCTATAAACTACACACAGGCGTGTCTGGGTGAAACTACCTGGTTTATGCCTACGCTCGTTCAACCTGCAAATGGCGTTATTGCATCATACAACTGGAACTTCGGTGATCCTGCCACAGGTTATTACAACGAATCAAAACTCTCCAATCCGCAACACAAATTCAGTAAATCCGGTACTTTTATAGTTTCGCTCCAGGCAACTGATATAAACAGCTGCACCGAAACAAGATACATAAGTATTGTTGTTGACCCGCTGCCGGAAGCCGCTTTCACGTATACCGGCGGAGACTGCGACAGCCTGGTAAGGTTTAACGATAAGACCACCGGCGCAAAAATTACCCGCTGGATATGGAAGTTTGGTGATGGCAAGAGCAAAATAATCGATGCCCCTGCAAATCCGAATGTTATACATTATTATTCCATTCCTGGAATATATACAGCAACTCTTATCACTCAAAGTGAAGCAGGCTGTTACGACACGATTACAAACATAGTACGCCGCACTCCATGTATCAGAGCAGCCTTCGCAGTGAAAGACCCTGTTGTTTGCCAGAAACGCAGCATGAAGTTCACCGAAACAAGTGTATGCCAGGCACCTATAGCCAGCTGGCAATGGTTCTTTGGCGACAACACTTCAGCCACGTACACCAGTCCGCAGCCCTTTGTTGAACATACATATGCAGTAGCAGGCAACTATAAGGTTAAAATGGTAGTATCTTCGCAGATGGTCGGTGGCCTGGCAACAGATACGGCCAGCAGTCAGGTTGCTGTTAAACCGGCTGCCAAGGCAGCATATGCATGGCAGGATGTATGCGTCGGACAAAGTGTTTCTTTCGACAATCTTTCACAAAACAACAATACCACCATTAAAAGTTATTTATGGAACTTTGGCGATCCCGGTTCATCAGCTGATACCACCTCTGCAAAAGCGCCCGGGTACAAATATGATCAGTCGGGTGAATACGATGTTAAGCTGGTTGTTACCAATACACTCGGATGCACTGATACTCTTGTGAAAAAGGTAAGTATTTTTGCAGGTCCGGCAGCCGATTTCAGCTGGAACAATAGTTGTGAAAGCAAGCCTGTATATTTTAACGGCAAATCTGAAACTGAATCATCAGCCCTTGTGAGCTGGAACTGGAAATTCAGCAATGCCGGTGAAGTAATTGATGGCTCGACCAAACAAAACTGTACCATTAGTTTTGCCAAAGCTGGTGTTTACGATGCCGATCTAAAGGTAACTGACCGCAACGGCTGCACTACTATTATTGAAAAACAGATCAATGTTTCAGCTACTCCTGTTGCTGCATTCGATATAGTGAAAAATTACGAAAACAAACTCGGCCAGATCATGCTAACCAACGGAACTATCAACGGAACGGATTATGAATGGGATTTCGGCAACGGAAAAACATCAGCCGCCCCTGCCCCGGTTATTACTTTTGACAAGGAAGGACATTATACTATACAACTCATCGCATGGAATGGCCAGAGTTGTGCAGATACAATGACCATGGAATACGATATGCTCTATAAAGGACTCTATGTTCCCAATGCTTTTAACCCAGGGCATATGGATCCTGAAGTAGCTGTATTTAAACCTAAAGGTACCAACCTGAAAACATATTTCATTGCCATCTATGACCGCTGGGGCAACATGTTATGGAGCTCGGATAAGATCGACAGTAAAGGATCTCCGGCCGAATCATGGGACGGGAAACTGCATGGAGAACTGCTACAGGAAGGGGCATATGTTTGGAAAATCGCTGCACAGTTTAATGATGGTGAGGTATGGAATGGAACGAATACAGGCAATAATGAAAATATGCCGCAAAAAACATCCGGCACAGTTACTTTATTCCGATAATTTTTTTCAAACAAAATAATTTGTATTTTTAAACACTTATTTGTCACGATTATTATCCAGCGGTTAAACTGGTTACAAATAAAGAACAACGCAATGAAAAGAATCAACTCATCCGGCGGCCGGGTATTTAAGGGAATACTCCTACTTGTATTTGCATCGGTTTTTAGTCAGCTAAAAGCACAGGATCCCACCTTTTCACAGTTTTATAATAACCCTATATATTATAATCCTGCCTATATTGGTCTTAACCCCGGGTTACGTGCACGGTTCAATTACCGCGATCAGTGGACGGGCTTACCGGTTGATTTTAAAACCTATAATTTCTCTGTGGATATGGCTGAACGCAATATCCCCGGATCGGGGGGCCTTGGATTATTGGTTTCATCAGATAAAGCCGGCACCGGAACTATAAAATCGAACAATGTAGGCATAGGTACCTCAGCCCGCATTCCGCTTTACGAAAACATGGTTGCCCAGATGGGTTTTATGGTATCGTACGCTCAGAAATCGGTTAACTGGGACGAAATGGTTTTCACTGATCAGCTCAACGCCCGCTATGGCAATATATATCAATCAGCTTTCGAAACACCTGCATCCAACCGCGTATCCTACCCCGACTTTTCAGTTGGAGGCGTTTATCGATTCCTGGCAAACACTTCAGGCTCGAATATACAGGGAACTTTTGGCGCAGCTGTTTCTCATGTTTTTACCCCTAACGAATCGTTCCTGGGCCTCAGTTCACCTTTGCCACGCAAGATTGTAATAACCGGCGACCTGGTAATTGAGCCCTCAAAGGGCCGCTCTTCCTCATACCGTTCGTATCAGAAAAGTAGCGGGTTTAAATTTAATCCCGGATTTCAATACGAAAAACAAGGTCAGTCTTCGACCTATACCTTAGGGATGAATATCCTTAAATCGTCCGTTTATTTTGGTGTGTGGATCCGGAATGAGAACTTTAACTTTTTCCAGGCACAAGATGCCATCTTTCAGGTGGGTGTTAATGCACCCTGGGGCAGGGATACAAGGATGAAGATTATGTACACATACGATTATATCATTCAAACCAATATGAATGTTGCAGGTCGTGGATCGCACGAAATATCACTGGTTTTCGAATTTGACGAATTCAGTCTTTTTGGCGGAAAATCAGGCGGATATACTCCCGGCCGGAGCCGTGGCACAAAAGAAATGGAATGTACCCCATTCTAATAATTACATCTAACTTTAAGACCTGCTTTCGACGGCAGGTTTTTTTTTGCCTCACCCCCTTCACCTTTACCCCATCTGCTTTTGGCACTTTTTCACCTCATCTGCCCTTCGGGCACCTTCTCCTTGAAAAAAGGAGAAGGGAAGCGAAATTCTTTCTTATTTTGGAGAAGATAACAGGACTTCTGCTATTTTGTAGAGGGGTGACTCTTAAAGCAAAATTTCCAAAATTTAAGAGGACGTTAAATCACTAAAACTCGTATCCAAACCGCTTCAACTGGTTTGCATCCTCGCGCCAGTCGCTGCTGACTTTTAAACTGAGTTCGAGGTAAACTTTCTTTTCGATAAAAGCTTCTATATCCTTACGCGCCATGGTACCAAGTTTCTTAATGGCTTCGCCTTTGTGCCCAAGTATAATTCCTTTCTGAGTATCGCGTTCCACGAAAATAGTGGCAGAT
>JBBSBT010000121.1:0-7916 GCA_038250985.1 Bacteroidales bacterium | reverse complement strand
AGATGGCTCGTTGAAGAGGAAAAAGTACAGGAAGATGGTGAAATTATAAAATTGATTTGATTTTCCTGAATGATCAATGCATAAGAATCCGGATTAATCCGCAATATTCTAATCAATTGTTAAATGGAGAAAGTTGTCTCTTACGAACCCTTACCCCGCGAATTTTATACCCGGCCCAATGTAGTTCAGATTGCGAAAGAATTATTGGGCAAGGTTCTTTATACTTCGTTTAACCATGAAATAACAGCAGGAATTATTGTTGAAACGGAGGCATATGCGGGCGTAACTGATAAGGCATCACATGCTTATAATAACCGAAGGACAGGCAGGACTGAAATTATGTATACTGAAGGTGGAACAACATATGTATACCTTTGTTATGGTATTCATTCCTTGTTCAATATCGTAACATCTGTTAAGGATAATCCTCATGCTGTTTTAATTCGTGGCATTGAACCCTTGCATGGGATCGAAATCATGAAAAAACGTGTCGGAAAGAATTTATTGGAACCTAAGAATGGAATAGGCCCGGGGAATATTTCAAAACTATTGGGAATCAAAGTTATACATTCAGGTCTGGATTTGTGTATGGATTTACCCGGTGAAAGAAAAATATGGGTGCAGGATGAAGGTATATCTGTAATGGTCGGTGAAATAAAAACCGGTCCGCGGATTGGGATTCAATATGCGGCGGAAGATGCTTTTTTGCCTTTCCGGTTTCAATGGACCGGGAAAAAATAAAGCCCCTTTTCAGGAGCTTTATAAAACATTTAATTCTGAATGCTTATTTGACATTTTTTACAAGGTCAGCACCGGCTTTAAACTTAACAACTTTTTTTGCAGGAATTTTAATTTCTAAACCGGTTTTTGGGTTACGTCCTTTGCGGGCGGCACGTTTTGAAACGGAGAAAGATCCAAAGCCAACCAAGGCTACGCGGTCACCTTTTTTCAAAGCTTTGTTTGTTGAGGCAACAAAAGCATCGAGAGCCCTTTTGGCATCAGCTTTTGTCATGCCGGCTTCAGCGGCCATTGATTCAATTAATTCTGCTTTGTTCATTGTCTTGATTTTTTAGTTAGTAATAAAGCTTTATTTAATACAAATATAATGTATAATTCAGTGATATCAACATGTGTAGGAGAATAAGCCTTGAAATTGTTAATAAAGACGGCCTTTTGTTAATAACTTTGCTTTAATACCAGTGCTTTTAGACAATTTTTTTACAGTAAATCTATTAATTTTCAAAATGAAGCCGGTCTGTCGAATGAATCCCCCGCAGGAATTCAGCTGTTGTCATTCTTTTCTTCCCTTCCGCCTGTAGTTCTTCAATATGAATTATCCCGTCTCCGGCCATCACTGAAAATGTATTCCTGTTATCCGAATAAATGGTACCGGGAGATTCATTGGTTTCAGCAAATTCAAAAGTTGCTTTGAATATTTTAATTTGTTTTATCGTTTTATTTTCAGAAATAAGGGTTGAAAATGCTCCTGGTGAAGGGGATAAACCCCTGACAAGGTTATGAATCCGCTCGCACGAATTATTCCAGTTGATCTTACAATCTTCCTTGAAAATTTTAGGCGCCGTATGCAATACTGTTTCATTGGAAAGAGAATTATACTGGCTTTCAGGTTTTACATCTCCTGTTTCGATCATTTTAATCGTTTCCAACACCAGATCGCCTCCTGCAAGCATCAAGCGGTCATGAAGTATACCGGCATCGTCAGAAGGCAGAATAGGGAGCTTACGGGTGAGAATAATATTCCCGGTATCAATTTCTTTTTCAATAAAAAAAGTGGTCAATCCCGTTTCAGTTTCACCATTAATAATGGCGTGATTGATGGGTGCAGCGCCCCTGTACTGTGGTAATAAGGATGCATGAAGATTCAAGGTGCCATATTGCGGCATTTGCCACACCACCTCAGGCAGCATACGGAAAGCAACAACAACCATCAGGTTTGAATCGAGGCTATTTAATTCCGCTATGAAGTCAGGATCTTTGAGTTTTAGTGGCTGTAAAACTTTTATATTTTTACGGGAGGCATATTCTTTTACAGGCGAGAAATGTATTTTTTGGCCTCTTCCGGCGGGTTTGTCAGGAGCTGTAATTACGGCTAACACATTATATCCCGCGTCAATAATTGCGCGCAATGGTTCAACCGCAAATTGCGGAGTACCCATGTAAATTATTCGTAATTCCCTGTTCATGAGATAGCGTTAAACAAAAAATACCCGGATTTTATCCAGGTATTTTTCAGGTTTCAATATATAGTTACTTTGAAATCTTAGCTTTTGCCTGCTCAATGTATTTATCTATATCTCTGGCTTCTGTACTCTTGGTATGCTCTTTTTGTATTTTTTCATAAAGTTCAACAGCTTTATCAAACTTTCCGAGATCTTCGTATACAAAAGCAGCTCTCATCATATAAAGCGGTGTAGTCAGATCATTATCCTGCTTTTCTGATGCTTTCAAATAATACTCAACTGCCTTGTCTTTTTCGCCAAGTTCCATGTAAGCATCCCCGATACCTCCTTCAGCCATAGGACCTACAAACTCATCTTTGCTGCTGAATTTTTTAAGGTAAGTAATAGCGTCTTCAAATTTTCCCTGTTTCAAATAAATGATACCGGTGTAATACTTTGCCAGGTTAGCCGATTTTGTCATACCGTATTCATCAATGATATCAAGAAAACCGAGGTTTTGTCCGTCCCCATCCAATGCTTTCCTGAGCGAATCCTGTTCGAAATATTGTTGTGCCATGAACATCTGCCCCTGGGCTGCTTTCTCGCGTGGAGCAATATACAGTTTCTGAAAAGCAAATATTCCTAAAACAATAACAACGGCAGCACCGATTATTATAGTCAGAATTTTCTGATTTTTTTCAATGAATCTTTCTGATTTCGACAGCGCTTCTTCTACCGCGTGAATTTTCTCTTCAGTATTGTCAATTTTCTTGGCCATAAATGTTAATTTTGAGGCGCAAAAGTAGCCTTTTTTTAGGAAATACTAATCATAGAGCTCTTTTTTTTACTAACATATCATTGCAAATATTCATTTGAAGGTTTTATAAGGTATCATTTGTTACTCTTGTTATCTGAAATTTAATAAAAACTGTGAAATTATCAGACTGAATATTGAGGAACTTCTGACTCCCACTCATTAGATTTAAAGGAAAAAGTTCAAAAAATAAGAATTGAAAATATGACTATGAACAATGACGATTTAGAGTATAAAATTAAACTATGTGAATTTTTCAAAAACCTGAAACTTGAAAAACGAGGCGATTTGATGGACCGTGTTTTGAATGACCGGACCCGGTATGTAACGGTTGCACTCGAAAATATCTACCAACCACATAATGCAAGCGCGGTGCTTCGCTCATGCGACTGTTTTGGAGTTCAGGATGTTCATATTATTGAAAATTCGTATCAATATGAGCTTAACCCACAGGTTTCGCTGGGTGCTGCGCAATGGCTGAATTTACATCGCTATGCTGCTCTCGAGAATAATACAGCCGAATGCATCGGAAGCTTGAAGAAAGACGGATACCGTATTGTTGCTACCACACCCGATCCAAAAGCAGTATCTATTCAGAATTTTGATGTGCAAAAAGGAAAGTTTGCCTTGATTTTCGGAACCGAAAAATTTGGTCTTACGCCCGAAGCCTTTGCCATGGCTGATGAATTTATCAGGATACCCATGTATGGTTTTACCGAAAGCTTCAATATTTCGGTATCTGTTTCACTTTGCCTTTTCCATTTTACTGAACGGATCCGATCCGTAAATGCAGACTGGCAATTATCGGAAGAAGAGCGAATTGATATTTATCTTCAATGGTTGAGAAATACAACCACCCATAGCGAAATGATTGAACGAAAATTCCATTCGGATTACTTTTCAGGTTGAAAATGATTGATTTTAATGAATCATTCACTGGTCTGTTTGATAAATAAATAAACCCGGATTCCGATTTTTAAATGCAGAATTATATTTTTTTTTCGCTTTGGTTCTCAAATTTCATTAATTTTACGCCACGAGCAAAACAAATAAATACTATATATTATGGGAAAAGGAGATAAAAAATCGCGCAGGGGTAAAATTATTATTGGGTCCACCGGCGTTCGCAGACCAAAAAATAAGTCAAAAGCCATTGTAAAGGCCGAAGTTGCTGTTGTGAAAGTGAAGAAAGTAGCCGAAAAAGTAAAAGCTGAAGTTAAGCCAAAAGTAAAAGTGGCTGAAACAGTTGTTGAAACAGCACCTGAAGTAAATGAAGTCAAAGAAGTAAAGGAAGTTAAAGAAGTAAAGGAAGTTAAAGAAGTGAAGGAAGCAAAAGAAGTAAAAGAAGAAAAGGCAGTTAAAGCTACTCCTGAAAAAGCTGTAAAAAAGACAGTTTCAAAAACAAAAGAGGAAGACGCGGCTGAATAATCCTATTTTTATTGCGTTTACACATTCAAATCATGTGAGGGGCTAAGGTCTCTCACATTTTTTTTGAAAGTATTTCCCCTTTCTTCAAAATTCTTAAACATATCGTAACTCGCTGCGGCAGGGGATAGCAGGCATATTTTCCCTTTCCCTGTTACTTTGCTTGCCAATTCAACTACCTGGTTGTAATCAGATGCTGAAAAGAAGTTTATATTTTTAACCTTGTATTTACTGAATTCACTTTTCATCCGGGCACCGGCTTCTCCTACAAATATTATATTTGATATTCCGGAAGCAGCTAAAAAAGGATAAAGTATGGTGTATTCAATTTTCCTGTCGAAACCGCCGAGTATTAATGTATCAACTCTTTGAAGTGTTTTTACGGCTTCGATGGTAGCTTCGGGAATGGTGGCAATAGAATCATTGTACCATACAATACCTGCGTAATTTCCTACCGGTTCGATGCGATGTTCAAGCCCGATAAATGATTTTATTCCTGTACTGATCTGATCGGGGGATACGCCGCTCAGGTAACATGAAGCTGCTGCGGCCATTATATTATAAAGGTTATGATGCCCTTTCAGCGGCTGGTTTTCACTGGTGTTGTATGTTCTGACCACCTCATTGTCCAGGTGTAATTCAATCCATTGATTGTTGATCTTTAATTCACAGCTTGTACCTGCTTCCAGCGAAAATGCGATGGATTTGTATTTTTGCTTTCCTGATTTTTCAAGCAGTTTTCCAAGAGTTTCATTGTCCATGTTATAAATAAAATAATCTCCGGCTTCCTGGTATTTCCCGATATTAAATTTCGCCGATTGATACTCTTCGTAAGTATAATAATGATCGAGATGTTCCTGGAAAAGATTGAGCAAAACGGCAATGTGAGGAGCATGCGAGATGTATTCAAGCTGGTGCGATGATAATTCAATCACGATTATTGATTCGGGCTTGATAGCGTCAATGCAATCGAAAGGAGGTATGCCTATATTACCAACCAGCATTGTATTCATGCCGGCATTTTTCAGAATATGGAATACCAGGCTCGAGGTTGTGCTTTTACCTTTTGTTCCTGTTATGCCAATACTCTGGCGGCCATATCGCTGCAGGAAAATATCTGTTTGCGAGGTTATGGTTACCTTGTTTGATTTTTGGGGTAATGTATTGGATGCAATGCCGGGTGATTTTACAGCTACATCAAAATCCCCGATAAACTGCATACAGTCCTTGCCGGTTATGAAAAGCAGGTTTGGATCATCTTTAAGAACTGAATCATTCCTTATCGAATCGTTTTCGTCGATTATGGTGATTGTTTTATGAGGAAGAACCTTTCGTACCAGGTTATAGGTCGATCGTCCTTCACGTCCGAAACCTAACAAAGCAAGGCTTTTATGCTCAAACAGGCTTTTAATCAGTTCATTCATTTGAGCTTTTGTTTTATAACTCTAAGAAATTCAGGTTTCAGGAAATGGTCCTCATTGAAATCCGTCAATATTCTGCCGGTAAGTCCGGAATCATTTTCCGAAAAATTGGTTGTATTGCTGAAATAATCGACCAGCAACGGCAATTTTTCATGTTTGTATTTCGAAATGAACAGGTGAAGCGCGGCATTCACATCATCGATGGTGCCTACGCATTCAAAAGGTTTAACTTCGTCAATACCGGTAAGTTCTTTCAGGTATCCGAGCATTTGAGGGACCTCGAAAAGATTTTTACCAAAAATATGAACCAGTTCAATTGTAGGTATAAACGGGCTCAGAATGGTAAATGCAAAAAGACATTTCGGACAATTACAGCACCAGGTGTCTGTCTTGCTGCCTGCATTGCAGCTTTTAAAAACAGGGTAGTATTTTACATGTTCGGAAAATATGCGCGCAATCTGCAATTCATTTAAAGGCCTGAGGAAACTGAAGTAATTAAAATCTGCCGAAATATATTTCTTCACATAGTCCCTGAAATCTGATTCAAAAGCAAAGGACTTGGAATACTGGTGATTAACATCCGTACCTGCAACGGTTGGCTCATTAGCACTGGATTCGTTCGAAAGCGCTATGTGCCTGTGACCCGAAACAGCTGATACCAGCAGGCTGTAAAAGGCAAGCATAGCTGAAAATGGAGTGTGGCCATTGAGGAATCCCTTTGCATTTAATTCCAGCAGGAGCGGATCCAGGCGTCGGTTCACTTCAATAAACCCGTCATTCCCAAAACCGGCAACACGGACACATTCCAGCGTTGCTCCCCTGGGATTCATGATAAACGGGCGGATGTTACCGCTTTTACCCAGCAACTCCAAAGTTACTACTGAATCTTTTCCGCCCCCGACAGGGACAATAATGGTTTCGTCAAGACTGATGGATTGGGCAGGTATGGTTTCGCCTTCTGAATCCATCATCATGAAATCCCCGGACGTAGTTTTTATTTCATTTGTATAAAAAAATTCGCCAAGTCCCTGGTAATAAATATTTTTCCACCACAGCACCTGTTCCTCTGACAGCTTTTGTCCTTTAAGGATAACCTTAGGCGGACAGGCCGCTTTCCAATAGCTTATAAGTTCGATAAGCCCGATCTGGAAGATAAGATTCTGAAAAAGAGGATTTGCAATCGTTTTATCTGTCGGAAAGTCCACCAGGAATCTCTTTCGCGGGATGCTGAACCCGGGGCGGAAAGTATATTTACCTGCCAGGTTAAATACATATTCAACATGCAGTCCTGAATTATCAATAACAGTTTCATAGCCTACATATTCAAAATAAGGAAATTCTTCCTTAAATTTGTTATACTTTTCCTGTCCTGTTAATTTTTCAGGCATACTCTTTATGGTTACTATCTGAAACTATAGAATTCGCTACATATTCGGCTGTCAAAGATAAAACAATCATGCAATCTGAAGCAAAGTTTTACGTTAGTTTTAAAATAGATAATAAGCCCGTTTGTAAATCGTGTTTTATTTAATAACTTTATAATATGAAAATACCTGATCAAAATCCAGCTGGTGGTCGTATCCTGATAAGTCAGCCTTCGCTCCACGACCGGTTTTTCAGCAGGTCGGTTGTCATGCTTGCTGAACATGGTCCGGATGGAAGTTTTGGCTTTATTGTTAATAAACCGGCTAATCTTAAATTAAGTAAAGTGACGGGTGAATTTGGCGCTTTTGATACGGATCTTTATCTTGGTGGCCCTGTACATGTTGACAATCTTTTTTATGTTCATTCAAAAGGCGATATCATAAAAGATAGTTTGAAAATTATCGATGGTGTTTACTGGGGAGGAGATATGACTGAAATCCGGGAATTGATTTCATCCGGAAAACTTACTGAAAAAGACATACGGTTCTTTGCCGGATATTCGGGCTGGGAGCCGAAACAACTTGACAAGGAAATGAACGAAAATTCATGGATCGTATTGGATGGTCAGAACCGTTATGTATTCGGATCACGTCCAACCCTGTTGTGGAAGAAAATAGTACTCAAACTTGGCGATGACTATGCTCCCTGGGT
>JBBSBT010000120.1:0-7923 GCA_038250985.1 Bacteroidales bacterium | reverse complement strand
ATGGTCGATATATGGGGTGATATCCCATTCAGCGAAGCTAATAAATTAGATGCGGATAATAACGGATATCCTAAATTCGATAAAAGCGAAGATATCTATCCCGCATTATTTAAAATGCTTAGCTCTGGTATAGCTGACCTTACCAATACTACTGCAACAAATAAAGTGATTCCGAGTGGCGACGACGTAATTTACGCCGGCAATAAAGCCAAATGGCTTCGTGCAGCCAAGACACTTAAATTAAAACTGCTAAACCAGGTTCGTTTGGTTCAGGACGTATCCGGCCAGGTGAACATTCCAAGTGACAGTTTGATTCAGAGTGGCGAAGATTTCGAATTTGTGTATCATTCCAAATCAACTCCTGATGAGCGGAATCCTGGCTTCCTGGATTACGAAGCAGGACAAAGAGGCGACTACATGAGCCCCTGGTTTTATGAAATACTGAAAGGATACAATCCCGAAATATTTACCGGTATTGTTGATCCCAGGATTCCTTATTATTTTTACAACCAGCTTAAGAAAACACAAGATCCCCGTGAAGGTAATCCTACCGAGTACCGTGATGGTGGATTTGTCAGTATTGTCTTTGGCTCGATAAGCAAGAACCGTGACCATGCGACTGATGGTTCCATGACTGTTCATGGCGTATATCCTGTTGGAGGCCGTTATGATGATGGAGGTGGTGCTAAAGTTACCGGGAATCACGGCACAGGTGCCGCTCCTTATCGCTTCATCACTTATGCTGACAGGTTGTACATACAGGCTGAACTGGCCAATGTGGGCTTAATTGCTGATAACAATTATTTTAAAACAGCGCTGGCAGCTTCCTTTAAACAGGTTGATCATGTTGTTACACTTGTTAACCCAGCGGCAGCTTTAACAGCACAAGCTGCTCCTCCCACCATGTGGGTTCCTACAGCTGTGGCTCCTGTTCCTCCTGCTGCTGCTACTACCGGCTGGAAGGTTATTGACTACATTGCGAAAGTAACGGCATTGTATGATGCTGCAAGCACTGTAAAGAAACTGGAATACATCATGACTGAAAAGTGGATCTCTCAATTCGGATGCAATGCCGATACATGGACTGATAACCGCAGAACAGGTTTCCCGATCGTCTTTAATCCTTTGAATCCAGCTCAGGCACCTGGTGGTGAGCTTATCTCTCCTTATGATGGATTTGTTATCCCTGTGACTCTGATAAACCCGGTTCCCTGGACAGTTGTATGGCCAACCATTGAACTGAGTCTCAATCCGAATTCACCTGCTCAGAAAGATCCGGGAACCTTTAAGGTTTTTTACGACAAACACTAACTTTTCGAGTTACATGTGTTATTACAATTAATCATGATTGGTAACTTAAATTTTAATAAAAATGAAAAATAAACTCAAAATAATTTTAATGGCGTCAATAGGGCTCTTTCTTTTGTCGAATTGCCAGAAGGATCCCAAATTGCCTATGCCCACACTTCAGAAAAGCGTTATTCCCCTGGTTACAAAAGATGTAGCCAAGGATCAGAATATCTCTATCTATAAGCTGAGTGATTTTAAAGGTACGGTCATTGTAAATACCTATTACAAAGATCTGCCAAAGAGCATGACCCTGATGGTTATAATGAATAATGACGTTACAAAGTCAGCTGTTTTGCAGGCCAATATCACCAGCTTTCCTACAAAAGTAGATTTTGACATTGCTAAAATGGTAACATTAATTCCCGGACTTACGTCACTTAGTGATTTGCAGCTTGGTGATTACTTCAGATTTTATGTTGATATGATCCTCGAAGACGGGACAGTTATTGATGGAAATGATCCTAAGTATGCTCAGGTTAATTCAGCCGTTGCCAATTTGCCCGGCTCCAGTATAACTGTTAAATACACAATAGCCTGTCCGCTTGATCTGACAAAAACGGTTGGCAGTTACCGGGCCGTATGCGGCGACTGGGGTGTTGATGGTAATGTAACAATTACTGCAGATGCTACTGATCCTAATAAATTATATGTTACAGGGCTGGAGACACTTGATGGATTGGTTGAAGACAAAGGTCCTCTTCCAATGATTCTCAATCCACTAACATATGTTGTTACTTCCCCGAAAACTATCCTTGCAACTCTTGTGACATGGGGCGCACCCTATCACAATATAGCATATGAAGGAAAGGGTGTTTATAACACATGTACGGGTACATTTGAAATGAAATGGGCCATCACTGTTACCGAAGGCGGTTTTGGAGATTTTGATTTCATATTAACCAGGAACGATTAAACACCTGGTAAACAAAAATAATAAAAGGCCGTTCTGCTTACAGAACGGCCTTTTATTTTAACAAACGTTTCAGAAATAAACCAGTAAAATACACAAGAAGGAAATATTAGTGGCTTTAAGTCGGAAGACTGAAGACAATCGTAACCTGCGTATTTATCTGAAATTCAATATGGTAAAATATTTTCAGCAGACCCTAACTATTAACCGGAAAATCAAATGCTTTTAGCTTTACCTGTACCAGTATATATAGGGCTTGCTGAAAATGTATTATGATACTGTTTACCAATTAACTACTATCTCAAATATCGTTATTGAATGCAAGGAAACATAGAGAATAGTTAGATAAACCTTGCATTTGTAATTTTGGCTTTCCCCGTTAGGGGATACACGTCAATAGAATAATCGGTCGATGATGGGTTATTCCCCGTTAGGGGGATTAACATAATATTTTGATTGTTAATGCCCTATGGGCAAATTAATTTAACCTCTTCCCTTTTCTATTGATATAAATGCCCTACGGGCAAATGTAACGGGGATAGGTGAGTTTTTCAGCAGGCCCTATACAATAAAGGTAAGAACTGAATACAAAGGCCGTACAAGCCAATTCGTACGGAACAACCGGAAACGATTACAAGGAATTGCAATATTTTATCAGCCTGCGAAGATCCGTTTCTTTCCTGAAATCTACAGGGTTTTTACCGAGATAAATCTTAATTTCATTTCTTTTTCCCGAAAATGCTTTCAAAAAATCTTTTTCTCCTTTTATAAGTACATATTTTGATTTTACTCTGAGGTAAGGGATCACTTTAACAGTTACTACTGCTTCTTTATCGACATCAAGTTTCCATTGCCTGGCGTCAAATGATATCTGATTCATCTGGTACATGCCCGGAGCATCCTTAGCAATTCCCATTGCTCCTTCCTTCCCGGCATCCGTAAAATTGCATATCCATTTATACAGCAGGCTTACAGTCCCTTTTTCAATAACTTCAAAATATCCTTTATTGGATGGAATAAACAACCGGTTGCCAATATAAACATCCGCTACCTCATGAGGATTTGCAAGAGCCATTTCCTTGCCTTTTGCATCAATAAACAGCATTTCATCGGTCAGAAAGTTATAATTTAACTGACAATTAATGATTTTACTGTCCTTCATAATGATTTTGCCGTTCTGAAAATCAGTGAAGAGAAATTGGAGTTCAGGATTAATAGCCTCAGATGAGACTTTGTTATTATCCAACTTAACTGTTTGAGGTGCTTGTGCGTCTAGTAAGAATGGCACTGCAAGTAAAAAAAGCAAAAAATAAAGCGTTTTCATTTTACTAAGTTTAGAATTTAAACAACACGAAAATAAGCAAAATTAAAATTACAACATTATTTAATCTGTATGCAAATTCCTTAAAAATTACTCTGTTTGAAATAAACCAATACCTTTACTTAAGCTGGTATTTAATTTTATTTCGATTTGCTGCATCAGAACATCAGGAATGATTCTCATTGATTTATCCACAAGCTGAACAACAGGATATGCGACTTATTACCCAAAAAGCAGTTTGCCGACTTTTAAGGCAATTTTGCGGAGATGCACATAAGCTTCCAAAACCGGAAACAAATACATGTTCAACACATATAAATGAATCAGAATTCATAACTGATCACCTTATGAATAGATCGTTTAATGCTATAGGCAATATTTATTATCAATTCAGAAAAATTAGTACCCAGGATTAATTCCAGTCAATGTAATATTTCATGGCAGTTCTTTTGAAAAAAAAAAACTGCAGAACAAAAAAAAAGAGAAAATGTATTCTGTATTAAGAAATTATTACTTTTACTGCCTACCAGTATTATAGGCCTGCTAAGAACCCGACCAACCTAAAACACTTACTACCAGTTTTTTATGATTTTTTAACATCCTAAACACATTTACTAATCTGCATTTTTATCCTATCTTAAAGGGTAAAACATGTAAAAAACATAAATTTTCAACCAGACGAATCAGATTATTTAGTTATTTTTGTCTACAAATACATTATCAACCTGAATCAAAAAGGGAAAAAACAGCCTATGAAGAAAGCATTACTAACCCAATCAATAATCAATTTCACAATAAACCAATCAAATACTAACTAACCAAATCAATTAACCTATGAGAAAACTAAGTTTTTTGCTGGTAATACTGCTGCTC
Source organism: Bacteroidales bacterium (assembly GCA_038250985.1). Lineage (GTDB taxonomy): Bacteria > Bacteroidota > Bacteroidia > Bacteroidales > UBA4417 > UBA4417. The sequence goes on along the minus strand of JBBSBT010000120.1, from coordinate 3,469 downwards.
TCAGCCATGCAGGTACTGGCACAACGAACCATCACAGGTAAAGTTATCAGCACTGAAGACGGGGTAGGAATTCCCGGTGTTACTGTTCTTATACAAGGAACCAGTACAGGTGTATTAACTGACCTTGACGGAAAGTACAGCATCAGCGTTCCTAAAGATGCAACTGCTTTGCAGTTCAGCTTTATCGGAATGAAAACACAGGAAATAGCTATAACAGCTTCAAATGTTATTGAAGTTTCAATGGAAAGTGCAGCCACCAATATTGAGGGTGTGGTTGTTACTGCCCTCGGTATCACACGTGAGAAAAAATCACTGGGGTATGCCACACAGGAAGTTGACGGTTCAGAAATCAATAACGTGAAGCGGGATAACTTCGTTAACTCCCTTTCAGGTAGAGTTTCCGGTGTGCAGGTTAAATCCAGTGGTAACATGGGTGGTTCATCCAACGTGATTATCAGGGGTTCACGCTCACTCACCGGTAACAACCAGGCATTATTTGTTGTAGATGGTGTTCCCGTCAACAATGATAACGTCAACAACTCAGGTCAGACAACCGGTCGTAATGGTTATGACTACGGTAATGCCGCTTCTGACATCAACCCTAACGACATTGAATCCATGTCGGTTCTCAAGGGCGCAGCAGCTACCAGTCTTTATGGTTCGCGTGCAGCCAATGGCGTTATCCTGATCACAACTAAAAAAGGAACGAAAAGAACAGGCGAAAACAAAGCCGTCGGAGTTACCATCAATTCCAATGTAACAACCGGTTTTGTTGACAAATCAACTTTCCCTAAATATCAGCAGGAATATGGTGCAGGATACACAAGAACAGGATATGGTGCAGGTGCTCCTATTGATGGCTTCGAGTTAGTTTATGACGTTAACGGTGACGGAGTACTTGATCCTACCGTTCCTACCTATGAAGATGCATCCTATGGTCAGAAATTTGACCCAAGTTTGTTGCTTTATCAATATGATTCTTATTTCCCAATCTCGCCTAATTATCTCAAAAAAACACCTTGGGCTGCACCAGGCGATAACGGTCCTATCTCCTTCTTTAAGAATTCTTTGAGTTTAACAAACAGCGTTGACATTTCCGGAGGCGGCGAGAATTCAACATTCAGGCTTGGTTACACCAATCTTGACCAGTCAGGTATTATGCCCAATGGCAGATTAAAGAAAAACTCCATCATCCTCAACGGATCATACAATGTTTTAAAGAACCTGACCGTATCAGCTTCTGCAAGTTATGCCAATACATCAGGAAAAGGACGTAATTCAACCGGTTACAACGAAAACGTTCTAACCTCATTCCGTCAGTGGATGGAAACCAACACTGATTATACGATGCAGAAAACCCTGTATGAGCTTTCCGGTGAGAACTTAAGCTGGAATCCAAAAGGTTTTGATAATTTTGCTCCTGCATACTGGGATAACCCATATTTTTTGCGTGGCGAAAACTTTGAACAGGACAATCGTAACCGTATCATCGGATACATGCAGGTCGATTATAAACTTACTGATTATTTAAGTTTTATGGGCCGCACTTCAATTGATACCTATAGTGAATTAAATGAAGAAAGAAGGGCCGTTGGCTCGGTTTCAGGTGAATGGGGTGTTGGCCGTTTGGATGCCGGATCAGGCTATTCAAGGTTTGCCAAGACATTTACGGAAACCAATATGGACCTGATGGCTAAGTTCAATAAGAACCTTACCAAAGATTTGACCCTTAGCGCAATTTTGGGAACAAACATCAGGAAGACCACTGTTGACCAGGTATTCTCCTCAACCAGCGGTGGACTAATTGTTCCCGGACTTTATTCATTGAGTAACAGTATAGCTGAATTGCCTAAACCTGAAGAAAGGTCTTCGCTGATTGGCGTGAATGGCGTGTACGCCAACGTTTCGTTAGGTTTTATGAATATGTTATACCTTGAGGGAAGTATCCGTAGGGATCAGTCCTCAACTTTACCACTAGATAAAAACTCCTACTACTATCCTTCTGTTTCAGGTAGTTTTGTTTTCTCTAGCTTAATGGAAAAATCAGGTGCTTCCTGGCTTCAATTGGGCAAAATCAGGTTAGGTTATGCTGAAGTTGGAAACTCAGCTCCATGGGGAAGTCTTTTAGACACCTATACCCAGAATGCAACCTTCGGTTCAACCCCATTATATTCAGTTCCCAGCACGAAAAACAATCCTGAACTGTTACCTGAAAAGACCAAAGCGCTTGAAGCCGGTTTAGAAATGACCTTCCTCCAGTCGAGGTTAGGCTTTGATGTATCCGTTTACGATAACAGGACTGTTAACCAGATCCTCCCTGTTACCATCTCAGCTGCAACAGGTTATACAGGTAAATATATCAATGCAGGTGAAGTCCAGAATAAAGGTATAGAACTGTCGCTGTTTGGTACACCTCTAAAAACAAATGATTTCAAATGGGATATCAACGTTAACTTTTCAAAGAACAAGAACGAGGTGCTTTCGCTTACAGGCGGCATCACGAACCTTCCGATTGCATCGTTACAGGGTGGTATTTCAATCAATGCACGCGTTGGCCAACCTTATGGTACAATGCAGGGAACCGATTATGTTATTGATTCAGCTTCCGGACAAAGAGTTATAAGATCGAACGGTCAATACCAGAAATCGGCAACTTCCGACAAAATCATCGGACAAATTTCTCCTGACTGGAATGGTGGTATTGGTAACAAATTCACCTACAAGGGCGTCTCATTAAGCTTCCTCATTGACATTCAGCATGGCGGCAGCATCTTCTCATTAGACCAATGGTACGGACAAGCTACCGGTTTATATACCAACACAGTCGGCAACAATGAACTTGGAAACCCTTTAAGGGATCCGATTGTGTGGGCTGATCCTGCTGATCATTCAAAAGGTTATGCTGCTAACACTGGTGGTATACTGCATGAAGGCGTACTTGCCAATGGCACACCAAATACATTGCGCATCAGAGGTGATGCCTATACAGCCTTTGGATATGCTTATAACCCCAATTCAGCATTTGTGTATGACGCATCTTATGTAAAACTCAGGGAAATTGTTCTTTCCTACAGCCTGCCAAAGAACATGCTTGCCAAAACAGCACTGCGCGGTGTCACCTTTAGCCTTGTAGGATCAAACCTTTGGATCATTTCGAAGAATCTTCCTGATGCTGATCCTGAATCAGGCCAGGGTTCCGGTAATATCCAGGGATGGCAGAGCGGTGTTATGCCATCTACCAAAAACATAGGATTTAGTGTTAATCTTCAATTTTAATTAAAAAGAAAGAAACTATGAAAAAAATATTTTTCGTCATAATCGTTTTGTTAGGGGTGATGTCATCCTGTACAAAAAACTTTGAGGATTACAACACGGACAAAAAACGTCCTGTTGACGTTCCAGGTGGATTTTTATTCGCCAATGCTCAAAAAGCCTTTGCCGATCTGGAAATAAACACCAATGTAAACTT
>JBBSBT010000119.1:0-7946 GCA_038250985.1 Bacteroidales bacterium | reverse complement strand
GTTATGTATGACAAAAAGCACGAACTTCTTCACATCAACCCGGGCGCTGCCGGCAACTCAGGATTTCACCATGTGATTACCTGTGTGCGGTTTGTAATTGATGGAAAGGATATCAGGGATCTGGAGGTGTTTGAGAAGCAGAGGAGTTAGGGGATGGAAGAAATTGGTGGGATTGATGGGATTGAGGAGATTGATGGGATTGAGGAGGTTGAGGGGATTGGAGAGTTTCATCGTTACAGTCCCGATAGCTATCGGGATACAGTGTTACAGGCCGCTGAGCGAATCCGAAGCGCAAGGTTTCTGAGCGCTGAGCGGTCCCGGTAGCTATCGGGACGAAGCACAGATTTTCAATCGCATGACTACCCAATAATCATCAACTATTTCCCGTTAACCAATAACTATTTTCAGCTAACCATTAACTATTTTCCCTGCCTGCTTACGCATTCAGGCAGGCATTAACTATTAACTATTTTCGTTAACCATCAACTATTCCCCTGAAACTAAACTCTGCTACCGCAACCTATCCGCCGAGCGTACCAGTTTCTCGTCGCGTTTAATTGCCCGGTTTGCCATAACCATAAACACAAGGGCAACCAGCGGAAGGTATATGCCAAATGCTTTGCTGTAATCAGGAACAATGTTGATTTTCTTTTCAATCATCGGGATGTAAAGGAAGAAAATACCCATTATCAAGGCTATCGAGGACATTACACCGATACTGGTAAGCTTAATCTGGAGCAAGCGTTTTTTATACTGAAAAATTGCAAATAAAGTCAGGAGCGCTATCCCGACCGCCACAATTATGAGTGGCAGGAATAAGATTGGTTTGAATGCTGCAGGTTCGCCCGGCACCATATTTTTTAAACCCGTAATGGAAAAAACATAAGCCCCGTATTCGGCAAAAAACTGTGCCAGCGGAAAAGCAAAAAGTAATGCTATAGCTATAAAAGCAAGTGAAAGATACAAAGTCTGTATGCGCTGAATCATGGTTATAATAATTTAATTTATTTACAAAGATAATATTGTAATGTGAATGTGGAAAGCAATTCAGGAAATTTGATATTTATAGCTGTTAATTTACAAAAAAATCAAAAACGAACAGCCAGGTTTGAGTGAATTATGCATACTTAAATCTAAAATTTATTAACATTTTCATTTTGCTTTTATTTTTTTTGCAATTTAGCTATAGTAAATGCAACTGATTTTTAAATATTAATTTTTAAAATGTTCAAATGCCTCAACGCACAACTATAATCTGGGACTGGAACGGAACCTTGCTTGATGATGCCGAAATATGCCGGGCAGCAATCAACACTATGCTGAAAACGCGCCATTTGCCCGAACTTAGTCTGCCTGAATACCGGAATGTGTTCACTTTTCCGGTTATCGATTATTACATGAAAATAGGTTTTGATTTTGTAAAAGAAGAATGGGAACCCGTTGCCATGGAATTCATTAATAAATATTTGAATGCTTTACCTGGTTGCGGATTGACACCTTTTGCATTTGAAACACTCGAAAGGTTCAAACAAAAAGGATACCGGCAGGCTATTATTTCGGCCATGCAGCATGAATCGTTGCTAAAATCAGTTTCGGAACTGGGCATTTACGATTATTTCGATTTTATCGGCGGCATTGGCGACCATTATGGAGGTGGTAAAATTGATAACGCCAGAAACTACTTTAATTCAGCGAGCCTCATTCCGGCTCAGATCACTTTAATAGGCGATACATTACATGATTCGGAAGTTGCCACCGAATTGCAGTGCAAATGCATACTCGTTGCCACAGGCCATCAGTCTTATGACAGACTGTTTCAAACCGGTTTGCCGGTTATACATAATCTTTCAGAAATTAATTCCGGATTATAGCTATAAAGTTCAAACTATATGAAAACCATCAAGTCGACCCCTTCTATATATTTTTTCGTATTTCTATTCCTGGCATTAACCGCCTGCAATAACAGGAAGCCTTCAGGTTCTGAAGTCCTGAACGAAGCAGATCGGTTTTATTCAGCCCTTTCGGCCGAAAAAGGAATGAACGCTGCATTTCTGGCGATGTTCGATTCAGCGGGAGTTATACTTCGCGCCAACCAACGACCGATCGAAGGCTACAAAGCTATTAAGGATCTGCTGATGAGTGAAAGCGACAGCACCTTCACACTGACCTGGGAACCTCTATTCGCGAAAATTGCCGCTTCGGGTGATTTGGGATATACCTACGGCACCTACCAGATTACCGACAAAGTTTCAGATTCGGTCACAGGGATGGGAAAATATGCCACCATCTGGATAAAAAAGAGTGATGGCAAATGGAAAGCCATATTGGATACAGGGAGCCCGGGATTAGGGAAATGAAAGCCTGTTCCATCAGGAATTCGGAAACCACATGATAATATTTTTGGTAAAAATTTAATAATTTTTACTATATTTGCCATAATTGATAATCATAACATTTTCAATGTATTGATTATGTGAAATATAAATACAAACATCTCATTGGCTGCATTTTCAATCCAGCCTGACAGGCGGCAATCAAGGTGCCGCTTTCTGAAGTACCTGCAGGTAAAATATTGTAGAGAAAACAATTGCAAATTATGATTTAGCCTAAAATGCAATTTTGCTCACATGGCGTACGATTTCTCTATAAATCTTTTTATCTGTTAAAATAAGGTTTGAGTACTTACTTACCTGGTAACTAAAAGTTTTTGTTTAAAAGAAAATGTTCCGCACTACAAAAGGACATAAACTTTTAAACTAATTCTGATTTATTTAGCATTCCTACAAAATGGATTTGATCCAATATCATACAAAAATCCTATGAAGAAAATTAACTGTTTAGAAATCAATATCCTATCGAATTAAATTAAAAAAAAATAAAATGTTACAATTTAAAAAATTAGTAAAAGAAACCGATTTTGATGAAAATCTGAGTCGGGAAAAATTTGTCGGCTTTCTATATACGCATCTCGATAAATTCGGGGATTCGAAAGAGGCCATAAATACCTGTATCGATTTTGCATTCGGAAAAGATGGTAAGCTAGGAGGTTTTCTGCTTGCAGCGTACTTCGAAGAGAAACTGATTGGCACGCTGGTTATCAACAATACCGGGATGTCGGGATATATTCCTGAGCATATTTTAGTTTATATAGCTGTGGATGCTTCATACAGAGGAAAAGGATTTGGCAAACAAATCATTGAAAAAGCGCTTGCTGAGTGTCCGGGTGATGTAAAACTTCATGTTGAATACGAAAATCCTGCAAAAAGGCTATATGAGCGTCTTGGTTTTACAACCAAATATGCAGAAATGAGGTTCAAGAAATAGGAACTATGGCTACCTTACAGATTCATACCGATCAGATAATCGGGAATATCAAAAAACTAAATGAATTCCTGAAACCCAGGGGAATTGAATGGACCCTGGTAACTAAAATCCTGAACGGATATAAGCCGGCACTGGAAAAAATACTGATGGATCCTTGCATCAGCCAGGTTCATTCCATAGGCGATTCACGCATTTCGAACCTGAGAGTAATCAAAGAAGTACGTCCGGATATTGTCACAATGTATATTAAACCACCTGCCATCAACCAGGCAAAAAATGTTATCCGTTATGCCGATATTTCACTGAATACCTCGTACGAGACCATAAGGGAATTAGATGTTCAGGCCGCGAAACAAGGCAAAATTCACCGCATCGTCATTATGATTGAAATGGGCGAACTGCGCGAAGGAGTAGTGAGGGAGGATATTCTCAATTTTTATGGAAAAATATTTGAACTTGAAAACATTTCCGTAATCGGTATAGGCACCAATTTGGGGTGTATGTATGGCGTTGAGCCAACTTTCGATAAGCTCATCCAGGTCAGCCTCTACAAACAGCTTATTGAAACTTCGTTCGGAGTAAAACTCGAAATGATATCCAGTGGAAGCTCAATAACTCTGCCCCTGGTTTCGATGAATAAAATCCCCAGAGGCGTTACTCATTTCCGGATCGGAGAGGCTGCTTTTTTAGGGGTTTCGCCTTACGATAACAAAAAATTCAGAAACTTGTCTACAAATGCCTTTACCTTCGAAGCTGAAATAGTTGAGCTTAAGAAGAAGGAAGTTGTTCCTGACGGGAATATAGGCGACGGAGCCATTGGAATAACTGCTGATTATAATGAAATAAAGTACGATGAATCCTACCGGGCCATTGTTGATTTTGGTGAACTCGATGTTGATCACCACAATCTTATTCCGAAAGACAAAACGATAAATTTTGTCGGCACAACTTCGGATATGACGGTGTACGATGTTGGGACGAAAAACAGTAAATATAAAGTTGGCCATCAGCTTCATTATAGTCCAAACTACATGGCTGTGGCAAGGCTCACAAATTCAAAGTATATGACTAAAACTATTCTCTAAAAAATCTATTTTTGAATGCATTGGATTGACATTTCTATTTTCGGCTTATATATGGGTGTGTTGCTCGGTATTGGCTTTTACTTTTTAAAAAAGAATAAAAATGCTGATGACTATTACGTTGGGGGGCGAAACATGGGGAGTCTGCATGTCGGGCTTTCGGTTGTGGCAACTGATGTAGGCGGAGGTTTTTCAATCGGGCTGGGTGGATTAGGTTTTGTAATGGGCATCGCGGGAAGCTGGATGTTATTCACCGGTTTGATCGGTGCCTGGCTGAGCGCAGTATTCCTTATCCCTAAAGTAAGTAAGCTGGAAAATTTTAAAACGCTTTATACATTCCCGCAGATTTTCGAGAATTTTTATAGCCGGAAAGTGGCTATTGTTGCCGGAGTAATTTCCGGAATTGGTTACATCGGGTTTACTGCCTCACAAATCCTTGCCGGAGCTAAACTTGCTTCCGCATCCTTTGTTAGTCTTGATATGAATACCGCACTCCTGATTATGGGAGTGATCGTGGTTGCGTACACTTTCCTGGGCGGAATGAAAGCCGTGATTTATACCGATTTCATTCAGTGGATAGTATTAATGGCGGGTCTGATTTTTATTGGCATTCCCCTTGGATATTATGCTGTTGGCGGCTATGATGTAATCACCTCCACCGTGAAAAGCGAAATGCTTTCTCTCACAAATGTAAGATGGCAGGATTTACTTAACTGGGCAGTAACCATTATTCCGATCTGGTTTGTCGGTATGACTTTGTACCAGCGGATTTATTCCTGCAAGGATGAAAAAACGGCAAAACGAGCTTGGTACATTGCAGGTTTATTCGAATATCCGTTCATGGCTTTCATGGGAGTTTCACTTGGCTTATTTGCACGTGTCGGCGCTGAACAGGGTATGTTTACATACCTGGGCTATGCAGATGCAGGCGCACTCGACCCCGAAATGGGCTTACCCATGCTGTTGCGGACCATTTTACCGGTAGGACTGATGGGATTGATGATGTCGGCTTATTTTTCGGCAATCATGTCCACAGCGGATAGCTGTTTAATGGCAGCATCCGGAAACGTGGTAACAGATATCCTGGACCGGTTTTTCAACATCAGCGGCAATCATAAAAGGTTTTTACGCGTTTCGCAAATCATGACCCTGGTTATTGGCGTTTTTGCTTTATTCCTGGCAACAACCATGACCAACGTGCTGGAGCTGATGCTTTATTCCTATGCATTTATGGTATCCGGCTTATTTGTACCTTTGATAGGAGCCTTTTACTGGAAACGGAGTAGTACGGTTGCCGCTTTCTGGGCCATGGTAATCGGAGGCGGAACAACAATTACATTAATCATAGCCTCATTCCGTTTACCCTTTGACTTAGATCCGAATATCTTTGGATTATCGGCGTCCGCCTTTGTTTTTATTTTGCTTTCGTACCGATATCCTCTGTCTAAAAATACATTAAAAGAAAATGCCAATGGACCTGGAAAAACTTGAAGTTGAATTAATTAACTTTCGTAAACGGCTGCATAAATTCCCTGAACTGTCAGGCAATGAGAAAGTGACTGCTACCCGCGTTGTTGATTTTGCACGCAGATTTCATCATGGTAAAATAATTACAAAACTTGGCGGTGAAGGAGTGGCTGTTGTTTTTGAAGGAACGGAAGCCGGGGAAACAATCCTCATCAGGTGCGACCTTGATGCATTGCCAATACATGAAGATAATGAATTTGATTATTCATCCGCATATAAAAATGTGTCGCATAAATGCGGTCACGACGGGCACATGGCGATAGTTTCGGGATTAATCCCACTATTGTCAAATGACAAAATAACAAAAGGAAAAGTTGTTCTTCTGTTTCAGCCTGCCGAAGAAACAGGCGAAGGGGCAGCCAGGGTATTGCAGGATCCGAAATTCGCTAAAATCATTCCCGATTATGTATTCGCACTGCACAACCTGCCTGGCTTTCCAATCAACGAGATTATAATTAAGGAGGACGAATTCGCTTCAGCATCAAGGGGATTGATTATCCGGTTAAAAGGAAAGACTTCGCATGCCGCCGAGCCTGAAAAGGGAATTACGCCTACACCCGCGGTTGCTGAATTAATGACCGGCCTGGTTGATCTGGCAAACAGTAAAACACTTAAAGAATTTTCGCTGGTTACAATTATTCACTGCTACTTGGGCAACCGTGCTTTTGGAACCACACCCGGGTATGCTGAGCTTATGGCAACGCTCCGTTCGTATAAAGATTACGACATGGATATTCTCACAAAACGGGCTGAAAAACTGATTAATACCGTCGCGACTAAATACAATCTGAAGTATGAAATTGAATGGGTTGAAATATTCCCGTCAACTTTTAATGATCATGCATGCGTTGACAAAGTCCGTGCCGGGGCCCAAGAAAATAAATTAGTGGTCAGGGAAACAATCCAGCCCTTTCGTTGGTCGGAAGATTTCGGGCATTTCACAAAGTTGTATAAAGGAGCCATGTTCGGAATCGGAGCCGGCGAAGGGCATCCCGAACTGCATCATCCGGATTATGATTTCCCCGATGATATTATCCTTACGGGTACAAAAATGTTTTATTCAATCATCACCAAAATATTAAAATAACAGCATGTTTCATTCATCCTTTATTGAAATCAGCAGATCGGCAGTTCATCAGAATATTCGTTTTATAAGGTCTTATCTCACCGAGGGCGTTAAACTTTCATGCGTTGTAAAAGGAAACGCCTATGGCCATGGAATTGAAGAATATATTCCCCTTGCTGAAGAAGCCGGAGTAGATCATTTTTCAGTTTTCAGTGCGGATGAAGCTCTGAGTGTTAAAAATGTGTGTAGTAAGAGTACAACTGTAATGATTATGGGTTTCATCGATAACGAGGAACTCGAATGGGCTATTGCAAATGAAATTGAGTTTTATGTTTTTTTTACGGATCGGTTGGAAGCGGCTATTGTAGCAGCTAAAAAACTTAATAAAAAAGCTAAAATTCATGTTGAAGTTGAAACAGGAATGAACAGGACAGGTTTCGATTCACAGGGATTGAAGAAAGTGATTGAATTAATCAAAAAAAATGACGAATTCATTTCTTTCGAAGGACTATGCACACATTACGCTGGAGCTGAAAGTATAGCAAATTATGTACGGGTTCAGGACCAGATAAAAAGGTTTAACCACGCCCGAAAAGTAATTGAAAAATCAGGACTAAAGCCGGCACGGTATCACACGGCCTGCTCAGCAGCTGCCATCACTTATCCAAAAACGCAAATGGACATGGTCAGGATCGGAATACTGCAATACGGTTTCTGGCCTACACGTGAAACTTTTATTCATTATATTCATAAAAACGGAGAACCCAAAGAACCTCTGAAGCGAATACTCTCGTGGAAATCGAAGGTGATGAATGTAAAACATGTAAAAACCGGCGAATTTATAGGATACGGTACTACTTACCTGGCTCAGACAGACAAGATAATTGCCACAGTTCCGATTGGATATTCCCATGGATTTTCAAGAAGCCTGAGTAATCTGGGTAGGG
>JBBSBT010000118.1:0-7957 GCA_038250985.1 Bacteroidales bacterium | reverse complement strand
TAATTAGGGTCTGCTGAAAAACTCAGCTATTCTGTTTCAATTTTATATTTCGGTGCTCTGCACCTTGTGTTTAATGCGGTTTGCTTATGGCTACAAATATTTCGCCACTCTGTGGCTGTAGGTTAGGTGCAGCGCACCGAAATATTTATAGAAAATTATCAAAGTGTCCCTGCTAAGGTGCAGCGCACCGAAATAGTAAGTGAAAGCATTTTGTTTATCCCGATTAAAAATCCTTGCATTTATTCAACCAGATATTATTGTATTATTTTGATAAACAAATATATACATGTTTTTCAGCAACGCCTAATTATTACCCGATATTTTTTAATCTTACGATTCGCATACGATTTTGGCCTGGCTTCAAACCCCTTTGCTAAAAAAGTATGACGTTTATTTCGTGGCATAAATACTATTGTACTTCATAACCCTCAATAAGAACAAATCCGGTCCCCAGAAATGTTTTCGACCAGGTCGTCATATCCGAATCGACGATAGAATATGTGCCTTTGACCAGTACTTTGTGTGGTTCACAAACCCATTTGGCACTTGGTGTTCCCTCAGTTCCTTTCTTGCCGTATGCCTTGAATGCCGCAATTACATTGCCGCCACGATCCATAATACTTATAGTACCTCCGCCCGAAGTTCCCATTCCGTTGTTGTAATGATCGGTTGTAATCCTAACTATCATGGTAGGATTCTGAATTGTGAATTTTGTAGGGTTCTTAGGGTTTTTGTTTTTGGGATCATCTTTCCGGCCGACTTCAAAAATTACCTTGGTTAAATTATTATTTACACCTGTATTGGATGATATTATTTCATTTGGATCGGGTATTGTGTTATTGGCCGGTGATGTATTTCCCGGGGCCGGTCTATTCAGATCTTTTGCTTTTTTCTTTGCCAGTTCCAGATCCATTTTACTCAGAGTTTTTTTGTTTTTATTTCGTTCTTTTACTCTCTGCCGTTCCAGTTCCTGGTCAACTTTACTTAGTGATTTTGAATTTACATCTGTTTCTAGTAGCAGAGTATCAGCTGTTTCATCCGTATTCAGCTCAGTAGTATTATCCGGAACAGGCGGTAGAGCCATATTCGAAATAGTTTCTGAAGATGTTTCTCCTTGTGAGCCAAAATAGACATACCATCCTGCGACTCCCAGAATTCCAAGTACTATAATTACTAATACTATCCATAGCAGGTTTTTCTTTCTTTTTGGCCGGGCAGCAGGTTCACTTTCTCTGGTTGGAGGAACATGTGCCGGTGTTTGGATCAGAACGGATTCGGGTGGCGGCGGAGGTATATCCTCGGGTTTGAGCTTTTGTTCAGGTATTAAAGGTGGTATAATTTCAGCTTTAGGCGGGTAAATTTCAGCAGGTTGTTCAACAGGCGGGAAATTGTTATTTGTAATGATTCCTTCATTCATGGAAGTATCCATGCCGCATTCCGGGCAAAAACGATCCGAAATCAGCATTTCTGTTTCACATTGCGGACATAATTTTGTACCGGTCTGGTCCGAATCGGTTTTTGAGGCCGGACCGGGATGTACATCAACATTCTCCTCCATGGGAAAAACCTGCGGAGGTTCTGTTTCCGGCTGGGTGACCTCAATGGCTGTGGTATCAAAACCACATTCCTCGCAGAAACGGGTGCCCGGATCAAGAACAGTTCCGCATTTCAGGCAATGAGGTTCTGTATCCGCCGTTGTTGATATGACATCGGAAGGAGGAAGGGGTTCAGCAAGCGTTTCCGCTGGTTCGGCTTCTGTTGTCGGAACTTTTTCGGGTTCAGTAGGTTCAACCGTAGATTTATCGAAACCACATTCGAGACAAAAACGGGCACTAGCCTCAAATGGGGTTCCACAATGTGGACAAAATTTCATGATACAGAACTATGAATTAGATGGTTTTAAAAAAGCCCTCCTGCCGTTTACCCGTGACAACAGGTAAATTCCCGAAAGGCTTTTAATTTGTCGATTTTCAGCAAATATTAAAATCCCATACTACCGGCTCTTCCAACAAAGAAAATTCCCAGTATGGCGCCAAGTATTAGTGCTAAAACCAATGCAATAACTATCATAGCCACAATAGTCAAAGCAACATAACCCACCACTTTGTCTTTTGGTGTTTTTTTCAACACGGGAATTCCAACGGCAAGTAAATAAATGGCATACAAACTGATTATTATTATCAGCATGCTCACCGATGTGGAGAAAAGGAGCAGTATTCCTGCAACCCATTGAGGCGTTGAAGAATATACGGCCAACTGTAAAGAACGGCCGAAATTTTTCTCTGACTCAAAGGAGGGAGCCAACAAATCAATTACCCATGCCAGCAGGTAAACTCCAATTACTGCCGAAAATAATTGTATAAGTCCGGTTTGAATTCCCGAGCCCAGGCTGCGGGATGTATATCCCATAAAGGAAAATCCAATGATTCCATACTTTATAAATGCAGATACTGCAGGTATGAGTGCCAATATCAAAGCGTAGCCTCCAATAAGCTTCATTGCACTGGGCTGTTCAGCCATAATAACTTCCCATTCCTGTTTAGGCTTGGTAAGGATGTTTATTACTCGCTGCACCAGGTTTGTTTTTCCTGTAATCGCTTCTTTAAAAGCACCGGTTGCTTCTCTGGCCTGTTCATATACAGGCTCCTGTTGCTGATAATTGGTTTGCTGCTGTGGTTCCGGAGTTACCGGGGGAAGTACTTCCGCAGTAATAGGTGTTCCGCAGGCTGCACAGAATTTGGCTTCCGGTTTCAGCTCTGCTCCGCAATTCGGACAGAATTTCATAAGCGTTTTGGTTTTGTGGTTAATGATTATGGTTTATTAGAACACGTAATTCCATCAAAAGCAATGAGCCATTTATTGAAGAGTAGCAAATATATAATTATTTGCAGCGGAATGCAAAAAAAATAATGACAACTAACGCATCTGTTTCGCAAGGATTTCACCTTAAGAAAAGTCCTCAATAAATGCTATAATTTCAATAATCTTTAATTATCAGACTTCCTTACCAAATCAAAATCCATCTGTTTTTTCTGCAGGTCAATCTTTTTAACCTTAATACGGATCTTATCCCCCAGGCGATAGATTTTACCCCAGCGCTGCCCGATAATGCGGTAGTTTTCTTCATCGAGGTAATAGAAGTCGTCATTCATCAACCTCAGCGAAACCATGCCTTCGCATTTGCTTTCGGTGAGTTCAACAAAAATTCCCCATTTGCTTACGCCCGAAATCAAACCGTCGAACTCCTCTCCTATCCTGTCCATCAGGTATTCGGCCTGTTTGTACTTTATGCTGGCACGTTCGGCTTCCATGGCCTTGCGCTCCATATCCGATGAATGCTTGCATTTTTCATCGTATTCTTCCTGCGAGGCGCTGCCTTTTTCTTCGAGGTATCTTTGCAATAACCGATGAACCATAAGGTCAGGGTAACGGCGGATGGGTGAGGTGAAATGGGTGTAATATTTGAAAGAAAGCCCGTAGTGGCCTATATTGTGTGTCGTATATTCGGCCCGCGCCATGGTACGTATGGCAATAGTTTCTATCATATTTTCCTCGCCTTTTCCAAGTATTTTGTCGAACAATTGATTGAATGAAGTGGTGATACTCCTACGGCTGGAAGTTTGAAAATCGTACCCCAGTTTTTTCAGAAATTCTGAAAAGCGGATTAGTTTCTCAGGGTTGGGTTCGTCGTGAACCCGGTAAACAAAGGTTTTGGCTTCGCCTTCTTTGTTTTTGCGGGTAGCTATCCTTTCGGCCACGCGGCGGTTAGCCAGAAGCATAAAATCTTCGATCAGGTAGTTAGCTTCTTTCTGCTCCTTGATCATTACTCCTATCGGTTTACCTTTCTCATCCAGTTTAAATTTCACTTCCTGCGATTTGAAAGCAATGGAGCCTTTCTTAAATCTTTCCTCCCTCAGTTTTGACGATAGCGCATGCAAGGTCATCAGTTCATTTTTAAAATCTCCTTCTGCACCCTCAATCATCACCTGCACTTCTTCGTAAGCATATCTTCTGTTTGATTTTATAACGGTACGTCCAAACCATTCATCAAGGATTTCTGCTTTGTCATTCAGCTTAAAAACAGCCGAAAAACAAAGTTTTTCCTCATCAGGCCGGAGCGAGCAAACCAGATTCGAAAGCTGTTCAGGCAACATAGGAATGGTCCGGTCGACCAGGTAAATAGAAGTTCCCCTTTCGTAGGCCTCAGTATCTATTGCGGATCCGGGAGTAACATAATGCGAAACATCGGCAATATGAACACCTACCTCCCAGTTTCCGTCAGGCATTTTCTGAAGCGAAAGGGCATCGTCAAAATCCTTGGCATCCGCCGGGTCGATGGTACAGGTCCATATGTTACGGTAATCGCGGCGTTTGGCAAGCTCTTCGGGTGCAACTTCATTTTTTATACGCTTGGCTTCATCTTCGGCTGCTTTAGGGAACTCCAGCGGGAAGTCGAATTCAGCCAGGATGGCATTCATTTCAACATTGTTCTCCCCGGGCTGGCCCAGTACATGAATTATTTCGCCAATAGGATTGGTTGCTTTTTCGGGCCATTCGGTAATCAGGGCGACGGCTTTCTGTCCGTGCTTTGCTCCTTTCAGAGCTGTGAGCGGAATATAAATATCAACATTAATCGACTGGCTGTCGGGCACCAGAAAAGCAAAACGTTTGGATACATGAACAATGCCGACAAATTGTTTCTTAGCGCGTTCAATAATTTCTACAATTATTCCTTCCGGCTTGCGGTTTTTACGTTTCGGGAAAAGATGAACTTTCACCTTGTCGCCATTCAGCGCGTGGTTGGTATTATTAGATTCAATGAAAACATCTTCGGACAGGTCAGGGCTGATAATGTAAGCTTTCCCGGTTGATTTCATATCAACAATTCCTGTAACCGTATTTGCTTTTGCAATAGCGTTAACAAGTTTGGGATTGAGTTTATATTTCCCCCGGTTCATTTCGACCAGCGAGCCCTGTGTGCAGAGTTGTTCGAGTATGGAGCGGACCTGGTCCTTTTCGCGCTTATCGGTAATTTCCAGCTGACCGGCGGTTTGCCTGAAGTTATACGAGTTATCGGAGTTCTCCGAAAATAACTTAAATACCCGGTTGGTAAATTCGTTGCGGGCAATATTTGCCTGCGGATTTTGTTTCTTTTTTGACATTGTAATTTTATGTTTTTATGATTCTGTAAATTTAATGTTTGGTGCATGGTGCTCAGTGCTCAGTGTTCAGTGCATGGTGCCTGGAGTATTTAACAGTTTTAATTTGATTTCCCCAAATTTGCCCATCTGTATCTCTTAGTCCCTCAGTCTCTTTGTCTCTTAGTCCCTCAGTCCCCCATCTCCCCTTGTCCTAAACAACTCCCCGCGGAATTGCATCGAGCAACATCCGAGTATAATCCGATTGTGGCTGTGTATATACCTCATCGGCTTCGCCCATTTCCTGAATTTCGCCGTTTTTCATCACCATCAGGCGGTCGCTCATATAACGCACCACCGAAAGATCATGACTGATAAACAGGTAAGTAAGTCCGAATTCTTTTTTCAGATCATTCAGCAAATTCAGTACCTGTGCCTGCACCGAAACGTCGAGTGCCGAAACCGATTCGTCGCAGATGATAAATTCGGGTTCAACCGCCAGGGCACGGGCTATACATATTCGTTGCCTTTGTCCGCCCGAGAACTCATGGGGATACCTTCCGTATTGAGAGGCTTCGAGGCCGACTTTTTGTAATAAATCGTTTACTTTACTTTTGCGGGAGTTTTCACTTCCGTGAAGGTTATGAATACGCATGGGCTCAGCAATGGCCTCGCCTATGGTAATTCGTGGATTGAGCGAGGAATAAGGATCCTGAAAAATGATTTGTAATTTTTTTCGCAAGTTACGCAAATCATCGGTTTTCAGCTCATTAACCTGTATGTCTTTATAAATCGTATTTCCCGACAATGGTTCAACCAGCCTCAGCAAAGTGCGGCCGAGCGTAGTTTTTCCGCAACCCGATTCCCCGACAAGGCCCATCGTTTCACCCGGATACACTTCAAAAGAAACATTATTCACCGCTTTATATTGTTTGATTGATTTACCGGCAAGGTTGCGTTTTAAAGTAAACACTGTACTAATTCCTTCCGCTTTTAATATAGGTTCAGCAGAATAGAGCCTGGCGTGTGCCTGATTCCGTTCATCGCTCGTGATAAAAGTAACGCTATCATTTCCTGCCCCATTCATAAAGTCGGCAATCACTTTGAGCCTGAGCGGGCGCTTTCCTAGCGGAGGTCTGCAAGCCAGCAATCCCTTGGTATAAGGATGTTGCGGATGGTTGAAAATTTGTGTGATGGGACCCTGTTCAACAATTTTTCCCCGGTACATTACCAGCACATTCTTTGCAATTTCAGCAATTACATCGAGGTTGTGCGAAATAAATACCAGGCTGATGTTATGTTTCTTTTGTAATGTGCCTAGAAGTTCAAGAATTGTTTTTTGCACGGTGACATCCAGTGCGGTAGTTGGCTCGTCGGCAATCAGAATATCGGGATTACAGGCCAGGGCCATGGCAATCATAACGCGTTGTTTTTGTCCGCCCGAAACCTGGTGCGGATAGGCATTAAAAGTACTTTCAGGATCAGGAAGCATCACCTCCCTGAAGAGATCAAGTGTTCGTTTACGTGCCAGGCTGCGGGTAATTTTTTCGTGTTCGAGGATGTTTTCCATCACTTGTTTCCCGCAGCGATAGGCAGGGTTAAGCGATGTCATGGGTTCCTGGAAAATCATTGCGATTCGTTTGCCGCGCCAATGCCTCATTTCCTTTTCCGGAAGCTGCGACAAATCATAAGATTCCCCTTCAGGAGTGTGAAAAATGATAGAACCAGAGGTTATTTTCCCGTTGGGCTTAGGGACCAAACCCATAATGGCAAGCGAGGTAATTGATTTTCCCGAACCCGATTCGCCAACGATTCCGAGGGTGCTGCCACGTTCCAGTTCAAATGAGATGCCATTAACAGCAATTTGTTCTTTTCCTTCATGGCTGAAAGCGATGTTCAGTTCACTCAGCGTAAGAATATTATTTGCAGCGTTTTTGTTAGTCTTCAAGTGGTGTTATTAAGTTTAGTACAGGTTAAATCACGCCTTTAATGCTTGCAATTTGTATTATTGATTCAGCGAGTTCTTTTTCGGTAAAACGGTAACGGTTCAACTCAACATCGTAGATTGAGCTACCGGGTTTTTTACCAAAAAGTTTGGTGGTCAACATTTCCCTTTCCACATCGCGCCTATGCACATATTCGGTAGCGTAGGCTTTACTGAAATCAAGCCTGCGAGCTATTTCGGCTATGCGCCAGTCCTCCGGGGCAACAAGCTTCACGTGAAGTGAAAGCCTGATATCCTGGCAAATTCTTGCTCCACCCCGTCCAATAATTATCACATTCCCGTTGAACGCAAACTGGCGGATTACATCATAAATATTTTTAATAATTTTTTGGTCACTCTTATGCGAATGCGTTGAAAGTGCTTCTACAATCTGATCCATTATGCCGCGGTTCTTGTCACTGATCACATGTTCCAAAGCTTTTGGGTCGAGATTTAGCTGCCTTGCTGATTCCTGGAGAATTTCGCGGTTGATATATTTCCACCTGTTTTCCCCTTTAGCCGGGAGTTTCCTTATATTGAGTTCGTCGCATATTGACCAGGCAATTCCCCTGGCCCCGCAACCGGTTTCCCGTGAAATGGTTATCACCGGCCCGGCCTCTTTTTGGGTACTTACCGGTATATAATTTCCCCCGATACGCCGGTTCATATATTCGAACAACCTGTTTTCCATAAGGATATCCTTTCTTTCATTAAAGGGTTTTAATGTTATAGAGTTTCAATGCTACATGGTTGCATAATTTCAGGTTAACTTTAATTCTTTGCATTTTGACTTTTATCAATCTTCCGCCTTCTATTCTTCATTAATCCTGGCCCG
>JBBSBT010000117.1:0-7973 GCA_038250985.1 Bacteroidales bacterium | reverse complement strand
TGACAGGAAAGTTGTTATACATCTGTTATAGCCAGAAGATTTTCAGATAGATTGCAATTCCCCTTTTGGGGTGCATATTCACAATTGAAATATCATACAGCAGGTATTTCATATACACTACATTAGCGATTTTGTATTATCTGCTTACAAAAGTATTTGCATGTTCAATATTGAAAAGCAAACATGATTTGGGTATTTTCATGCAAAACGTGAGGGGCTTTGAAGGTTCGTGTGCATATGCTGATGGCATTAATTCAATACATATATGGAGATAGTTGACAAAATACTGGACTTTGAAATTTTTCACCTGGGGAAATATAATTTCAGAGTTCAAAGCATTATAGCGATTCTTGTAATTTTTATTGCTACCAAATTTATTATCTGGCTGATAAAAACGGCCTTAAACAGGAAGAATGACAACAACAGGAGAGACCAGAGCAACCGGAACTCATTATTTCAGATCATAAAGTATGTATTGTGGATCATTTCGTTTAGCTTAATTCTTGATACAATCGGAATTAATGTTACCGTTCTGATAGCCGGATCTGCTGCGTTACTGGTGGGCATAGGGCTTGGCCTGCAGCAAACCTTCAACGATGTAATTTCAGGCATCATTCTGCTCATCGAAGGAACAACGAAGGTGGGCGATATCCTGGAAATTGACAACGACATCGTTATGCTGGATTCTATCGGGTTGCGAACATCCAAGGGGTTGAACCGCGATGATATCGACATTATCATACCCAACTCTTTAATCACCACCAACAAAGTAATAAACTGGAGCCACCAGTCCATGAAGACCCGCTTCAGGATTAAAGTCGGGGTAGCGTATGGCAGTGATGTGGATCTGGTGAAAAAAATACTGGAAGAGAGTGTGCTGGAGCATCCTGATATTACGGACAAGAAACTGATTGAAGCCCGTCTGGTTGATTTTGGAAACTCATCTTTGGATTTTGAAGTTCTTTTCTTTAGTCAGAATGTTTTTCGTATCGAAAAAGTCAAAGGGAATATCAGGATGATAATTAATCGGAAATTCAACGAAAATAAGATCACTATTCCTTTTCCTCAAATGGATATTCATTATAAGCCGGAGAATTTGAAAAGTCAAACCATTGCATTGGATTGATTATTAATTAGGTGATGAATCTCAGTAGTTATAAACACATTTCACTTTACAGTAGGAATACTTTTCCGCAGGGAATTTTTATTTTCAATAAACCATATTCGTCATTTATCAGAAATAAGTATTCTAATATTCAGATAAAATCATTATTTTAGCAAAACAGAAGGGGTTAACTACTTTGCCAGGCTCTTCCTGAACAGGTTTATATTATTGGTTTCAACTTATTGATACAACTCTTCTCCTTCCGGAAACCTGTTCTCTAAAATAGGGATATCCCACCCTGATGCATTTGCCGAAAATCTAACTGCTATTTAAAAAATCAGCAAATTCATAGGGGAACCACCAGTTCTGTACTTGCATCTTTGTTTAATTGAAATCAAAATTTCGATACTATGGATAATAAATATTCAAGCATCAATTTAAACATCAGGGGGATAAGCCAGTCGCCAACCCTTGAAATAAATGAATTAAGCCGGAAACTGCAAAGGGAAGGTAAAAAAATATACCGGATGGGGCTGGGTCAGTCTCCGTTCCCGGTACCGGTTCCCGTGGTTGAAATGCTGAAAACTCATGCGCATGAAAAAGATTATTTAAACGTAAAAGGACTCGAAGAATTGAGGCAGGCTGTTGCCCATTTTCACCGTCAGAAGGACAATCTGCAGATCAGCCCTGATAATGTGCTGATCGGCCCGGGATCGAAAGAACTTATGTTTCTTTTACAGCTTGTGTATTACGGCGATATAATTCTTACCACGCCTTGCTGGGTTTCGTATGAGCCACAGGCAAAAATCATCGGCCGGAATATCAAGTTGATTCATACTACTTTTGAAAGCAACTGGAAATTAACCGCCGAGCAACTCGAAGCATTCCTGGTAAATGAAAACGATCCGTTTAAGCCCCGCCTGATTGTTATGACTTATCCTTCGAACCCATCGGGTGAAACACATACTATCGAAGAACTTAAAAAGATTGCCAAAGTTGCCCGCGAATATGAACTGATCATACTATCCGACGAAATCTACGGACAGTTGCATTATGAAGGCAAACATGTTTCGATAGCAAGTTTTTATCCCGAAGGGACCATTGTAAGTTCCGGATTGTCGAAATGGTGCGGCGCCGGTGGCTGGAGGCTGGGAACCTTTTCGTTTCCGGCCAATTTCGAATGGTTGTTAAACCCAATGGCCGCCGTAGCAAGCGAAACATACACCTCGGTTTCGGCTCCCATACAATATGCCGCGGTGAGTGCGTTCAGGGGCAGCATTGTGATTGAACGCTACCTGACGAATGTCCGCCGGATATTATACTCACTGGCAAAGAAATCCGTCGAGATTTTACAAAACGGAGGGATACGCGTGCATATGCCAGCGGGAGCATTTTATCTCTATATTGATTTTTCAAATTTTTCGGAAAAACTGGCCCTGAAAGGAATCACCGGTAGTACGGAATTGTGTAAGCAATTGCTTGAAGATACCGGTGTAGCCATCCTACCGGGAAGCGCATTTATGCGTCCGAAAACTGAACTGACAGCCCGGCTGGCATTTGTAAATTTCGACGGGGCCAGGGCCCTGGCCATGAGCGAGACCATTCCGGTAAATGACAAAATACCCGATGACTTCGATCAGTATTGCTGCAGATCGGTAATTGAAGCAATGGAAAATATTGTGGAATGGGCAAACCGATAAATTACTTATTAAGGGAAATACATAGCTAAGTTGTTTTTAAAACCATCATTGTACAGATTAAAAATAAGTATAAACGGCTGGCATTATAGCAAATTGACGCAAGAGTATAATTTTAATTTCATCAGAAAGGAGGAGCGAAATGCATACAGGAAATTTTTTATACCAACCACGTAAATTCAACACTATTGAATTGTGGAAAGATATAAGCGTGGAGCAATGGAACGATCCCGACTGGCAAAAAGAAAACTCAATCCGCACTGTTGACCAGCTAAAAGAGGTTATAACTCTGAATAAACACCAGGAAAATGAAATTAACAGAACTCTGAGGACTTTAAAAGAGGAGGGGAAAGAAGCCTTGCGGATAACGCCCTATTATGCTTCGCTGATGCATGAGGATCCTTTTCATCCTGACTATGAGTTTTTAAAATCAAATAAAAAAATTGATCCGATATTCTGGCAAAGCGTGCCAACCCCGGCAAATCTTTTATTCCCCAATGCCGGTGTGGAGGGTGCCATGGACGAAGGTTCAAGGAGCTTTGGGGCTGTATATCAGCGATATCCGAACCGGGTGGCTCTTTTTGTAGCCCAAAATATCAGTTGTGCCTCGTATTGTGTGCATTGCCAGCGTGCCAAATCACTCGACAGCACAGTAGATGTAAGCAGTTCCGAATTAAATAAAGGATTATTCTACATTAACTATAATAAAAATATCAATGAAGTTCTTGTTACCGGTGGCGATGCGTTAATGATCACCAATAAGCGTTTGCAGTATATCCTGGAAGAGTTGAGTAGAATACCACATCTCAGGGTTATCCGAATTGCTACCCGTGTGCCTGTCGTTTTACCAATGGCGATCACTGACAGTTTGCTCAAACTAATTAAAAAATCATCAAACAGGTATAATACCGGCGTTGATAAATATGTATATTTCATGACCCATATCAACCATTTCCAGGAATTGACTGAAGATTTGGCAGAAGCGGTAAAAAAGATCAACAACCATGGATTTACAGTGCGTAACCAAACCGTGTTGCTTAACCATGTGAACGACAATTACCGGATTCTGGCCGAAACCTTAAGGCGTATGTTCTGGATCGGAGTTCATCCCTATTATTTATTGCAATGCCATAAAGAAAAGGGAATTGTACATTTTATCACCCCGATACAGGTCGGGAAAATCTATATGAAGCATTTACAGGGATGGATATCCGGAATTACCGTACCGCGCTATGCTGTTAATATAGAAGGAGGAGGAGGAAAAGTGATTTTAATGCCTTCGGGTCACGACACTTTTAATAACGAGATGGACCTTGAAAATAAAATTTCCGAGAGTTATGCCGCCATATCAACCTGGGACAATAAAAGAATAATGAAGTATGAAGCCCTGGGCCGGGCCACGAAACCCGAATTTGATGCTGCTGTGGTAATCATGGATGCTTTCATCGGACGAAAAGGCGTTTTTCTACCACGGATTATTATTGTGGATGATAAAGGCAGCCATATTGAAACTAGTAATCGTATGAAGTTGCCGGTTTTTGAGCAGACCCGGAAGTCGGAATTATTGGGATATGAAATGTTTACTGAGGATATGCCTCTCACCAATCCGGCCAATATTAGATCTGAACTTGAAAAAGCATACACCGAATCCAGGAAAAAGAAGGCTGAGTAATCACCTTTAGAACCTTGCAACCTGGTTTCTGAAAGCACAAATTTATCGGCAAAAAAGCAAAAGCATTTTAACATTATTGAATATGGAATGTTATAGTAAACATCTCTGTCACAAATGATATTTTAATTGTGCATGATCTGCTGAAGCATCGATTTTTTATTTACTTTACCTGCCTGTAAATCAGCTCTGAATATTTGAACTTCTGCCGGATTAACTGATATTATACTAAACGACAAAATATGGATATAACGATCATCATAACATTTTGCATTTTATTGCTGATTGCGTACTTTTTTGACCTGACATCATCCCGGACAAAAATTCCTTCGGTGATTTTTCTGTTGTTATTAGGTTGGTTTGTCCGCCAGCTCACGGTGTTTTTTGGTATCCTTCTGCCTGACTTTTCGATAGTACTGCCGGTTCTGGGCACAATCGGGCTGATCCTTATAGTGCTTGAAGGCTCGCTGGAACTTGAAATGAATAAGTCGAAAATAAGGCTGATAACCAAATCATTTTTTGGCGCTTTATTACCTATGCTTGTTATGGCTTTTGCCCTGGGTTTCATGTTTCATTATTTTGAGCTCTCATCATTCAAAGACAGCCTCACCAATGCTATTCCTTTTTGTGTAATAAGCAGTGCTATTGCCATTCCAAGCGTACGGAACCTGACCTCATTTAATAAGGAGTTTGTGATTTACGAAAGCAGTTTTTCCGACATTCTGGGTGTTTTGTTTTTTAATTTCGTTGCTCTTAATACTATTTTCAACTTTTCATCATTTGGCAGTTTTGGATTGGAACTGCTGGTCATGATTATTGTTTCGTTTGTTTCAACCCTGGTACTTTCAATTTTATTACATAAAATTGAACATCATGTCAAATTTGTCCCTATCATATTATTGGTATTACTGATTTATGCTGTTTCGAAAATTTATCATTTGCCCGCACTCATCTTCATTCTTGTTTTCGGTCTGTTTCTTGGTAATCTTGAAGAGCTCAGGCACTTTAAATGGATCAGGAAATTTCACTCTGAAGAACTGGATCTGGAAATTAAAAAATTCAAAGAACTCACCATTGAAGGCGCTTTCATGGTAAGGTCCTTGTTTTTTCTGCTTTTCGGATATTTGATTGAAACGGCGGATATATTGAATACTAAAACTCTTGTATGGTCGGTAGGAATTGTTGGAGCTATAGTAATAATCAGGATCATTCAGCTGAAATTATCAAAGCTTCCAATGAAGCCACTGCTGTTTGTTTCACCCAGGGGGCTGATCACCATCCTGCTTTTCCTGTCGATTGATCCGGCGCAAAAGATTTTGCTTGTGAACAGGGCCCTCATAATCCAGGTAATAGTTTTAACAGCCCTGCTGATGATGATAGGATTAATGTTTACTAAAAACGGTACTGGCGGTGAAAAGACTGAGCCTCCCTTGCTATAACACCCGCGAACCTCAGCTCAGTTTCTCACGTGTGTTTTGCAGTGCGGTATCGGTTCCGAACACATTCAGGATATCCCCTAGACGAAAATAGGTTTCACCGTGTGGTATGAAAAACGATTTATCTCTCTTTACCATCATAAGGATGGCATCTTTATGGAACGGGACTTCTTTCAGTTGCAGGCCGTCGATCGTCTTATTGGTAATCAATATTTCTTCCACACTGAAGTTCTCAAATGATTCAATAAGCGCATGATACGTTGTGGGTCTCAATATGAGGTTTTCGATAGTCGTAGCCTGCACCCCGATAACATCAATGGTTTTAACCCCCAGGTTTTTTAACCGGAGTTCAACATCGGATTTGTCCGATCGGGAGATGATATTGTCATGCATCAGCACATTACGGAGAAGTTTACATATTTCGTGGTTCTTTTCGGCTGACCCGGTATCAACCACTACGAAATCGGATGCATTTAGTTTGAGCCTCTTATAAAGCCCGGCATCGCTGCCATCGCCTTCCATGCATGTAATTCCTTTTTCAGATATTTCATTAGCCCTGGCCTTGTTATTTTCGATAATAATCGATTTTTTACCATGCATGGTCATCCGCCTTGCTACTAATACGCCTGTACTGCTTCCCCCGATGATGATGGTTTTATCTCCTGCCAGTATATTTGTCGGCGACATCCAGTTGAAAAGTACAGGAGAAACAAAACAGGTTATAATCGCCATAATAATAAAACTGGCATTTAACCCCGGGGTAATAACACCCATTTCGAGACCAATTGCAGATGCAGCTATAATCAGGCTTAACCTTGATGACATAAGGAAGCCTCCTGCCATGGCTTTTTTTATCCCGAATAATTGACGCCAAAGTAATGCCGGGAAAAACTTGACAGCAAAAAGGGACAGTAAGAGTAAAATCAGAAACCAGATCAGGGATTGGTCGAACTCCATCAATGCCGAAGGATCGAATTCAATACCCACCATGATAAAAAATATAGGGATAAAAAACCCATGACCCATGCCATCGAGTTTAAGCAGCATGACCGAACGGTCGTGGTGCAGCATAGTTGAAAGCACCAGGCCGATTAAAAAGGCGCCGAGTAATACAGCTTCTTCTCCTATAACCTGGGCGATGACAACAAAAAACATGATCATTAAGATAGCTCCCCTGATGCGGATTTGTGACGAAGCATGCGATAATTTAAATGCCTGTTTCTTTAAAAACGGACTATCCTTTAACTTGCTGCCAAGCAGATAAAAAACAACGAAGATGCCGAATAACCCGAGTATGTAAAGTAATTCGGCCTGGAAACCGTTTTTGATAATAAAGGCCGTAAAAGTGAATAATATGATACTGAAAATATCCGCAACTGCAGCTGCTACCACTATCATTTGCCCATAGCGGTTTTTAATCTCCCCTTTGTCTTTCAAAACCGGTAGCACAATGCCTACCGAAGTAGTAACCATGATCAGCGAAAAATACCAGATATTTGGAATATTAATGAGTTTTGATAACAACAAAGTACCGATTACTGATATCACAATGGATAGAAAAAAATATAACACACCTACCAATAAAGGATTATTTATAAAGCGGACATAGGTAAGTTTTTTTCTTGGCAATGAGGCCAGTATTCTGTCTACATCAATTTCGAGCCCGCTAAGGAACATAAGAAAGATAAACCCGGTAAGAGCAAGGAACTCCAGTATTCTGAAACTTTCATGATCAAATGACCCCAGCACAAATTTCCCTACCAGGTAACCGATGATAATTTCAACAATTACCGAAGGCACTTTTGTTAATTTTAACAAGGATAAAAGTATGGGCGTAAACCAGGCGATGGCCGCAACCACAAAGAGCGGGAAATAATCAAAATGAAAGGAGATATTTAAAAGCATAAAATTTTCATTCTTTTTTTATCAAACTAAGGCCACAAGTTAGCGAAAAAAGACATTAAACCTAAAAATTTGCTGTTAAAAGATTTTCGGTTCAGTTACCGTGGAATAGATTTTTATTTACCTCCGGATTGCTTTCAATGTATATCTATACCGGGAAGGAT
>JBBSBT010000116.1:0-8004 GCA_038250985.1 Bacteroidales bacterium | reverse complement strand
GGTGCTGAAATCAGGCAACATCCCTGTCGATTGTTTTTGGTTAAGCAGGTCATCCCCGGCATCCTGGGCAGCAAGTTTTGTCCAGTCGGTAGTGTTTACAGTTACCCCAAATCCTAATCCCAGGGCCAGTGTGCCACGACCCAGGTTCATTCTGTAGGCATAATTTCCCAGCACATTGGTTTCGCTGCTCACCCCGATTTTATCATTGCTTACCATAATTCCCAGTCCGATTTTCTCTTTTTTCAGCGGGGTATGGATCGAAATGGATAGCGTTTTTGGAGAGCCGTCAAAATCACCCATATAATTGCGGTAATGAAAGGTGGTACATAAGGCTTCCTGGCTTCCGGCATAGGCAGGATTCAATGCCAGGGCATCATGCACGAAATTATCGGACATCAAGTATTGCTGTCCCAGTGCAAAAAACGGAAACAAAAAAATCAGGATGCTGATGATTAGCTTCATATTTTATCTTTTAATTACCACGTATCCTTTTGTTAGTTTCCCGCCGGCCAGTTTCAACACGTAAAAATAGGTGCCGCCCGGAAGTTCGGCCCCGCCGGTGGTTTGTCCGTTCCACTCATTCGCATAGCTGGAACTACGAAAAACTTCGTTTCCCCACCGGTCGATTATAATCAATTCGGCAGGACCGTTTTCCTCAATGCCTTTTATTACAAAGAAATCATTTTTCTGATCGTTATTGGGTGTAATAACCTGGGGAACGAACAGGTCAATTACTTTAATACTTACAGTATCCGAATCTGTACAACCTTCGGACGTGACTTCCCATAAAAAATAATTGTCACCAATCGCCAGGGATCGAACATGCGCAGTAGGAGAATGAGTATCATCCAAAGTTCCTGAACCTGATAATAACCTCCATATACCTGTCTCGGAAGATGAAAGAGTTGCTTCCATTCCTGATGTAAATGTATAATCTAAAACCTGGTCCTTGCCGGCGTCGGCCACCGGAACACGATGAAACACCACGGAAACATCAGCGCTGGCGGGACAGTTTTGATTAACCACTTCCCAGGTGAAAAGATAAATTCCGTATTCGCTTACTTTGGCTGTTGCTGAAGCACTGTTAATATCCGGACTAAAAGTCACATCTCCTGCGCCTGATGTAACACTCCATTTTCCGGTTCCCGGACTTGAAACGGCATTTAATGAAAATACCGGCCCGCACACATCACCTCCTGATCCGGGATTAGCCGAAGTTACTATAACAGTGATGGTTTTGTCGGCCGAGTTTGTGCAACCATTTACATCAGTTGCGGTTACGGTATACGTTCCTTCTTTTGCAACAGTGATCTCAGCAACGTCTTCACCCGACAACCAGCTATAGCTTATCCCGCCCGAAGCGGTTAAGGTTATGCTGCTTCCATCACAGAAAGTTGTAGGGCCGCTCGCAGCAATAACCGGAGGTGCCGGCAGAGGATTGACGGTTACACCGGATACTAATGATAATTCACTTTCACAACCATTGGCATCAGTTACGCGAACCGAATACAGACCTGTTGCATCAACCGTAATGCTTTGTGTAACTGCTCCTGTCGACCAGGCGTAATTAATTGCCGCATCTGAAGTTAATGTTACATTTCCGCCTATACAGAAAGATGTTGGCCCTCCGGCCGTTATGACCGGTGTGACAGGAAGTGGATTTACGGTAACAGCTGTGGCTGTTGATGTCGCACTCTGACAACCGTTTGCGTTGGTTACCATCAGGGAATAACTACCTGACGAATTTACAATAACAGATTGTGTGGTTTCACCCGTTGACCATAAGTAAGCTGTTTCAATACTTGATACCAGGATCACACTGTCACCTGCACAGAAGGTGGTTGCACTACCGGCGGTTATAGTTGGTATAACAGGTAAGGGATTTACGGTTACTGCAGTGGCGGCTGATGATGCACTCTGGCAACCGTTTGCATCGGTTACTTTTAAAGAATAGCTGCCTGTTTCAGTTACCAATATGCTTTGTGAAATTGCTCCGGTAGTCCATAAATAATCTGATTCTGCACTTGAAGTCAAAGTCACATTTCCACCTTCGCAGAAGATTGTCGGACTTATGGCAGTTATAACGGGTACAGCAGGCAGGGGATTCACTGTAACTGCAGTGGCTGCTGAGGCTAAACTCTGGCATCCGTTTGCATCGGTTACCATAACTGAAAAATTTCCGGATGCTGAAATGTCAATTGCCGGAGTTGTTGCACCGTTTGACCAAAGATAGGTTATCCCGCTGCCGGAGGTTAAAGTAACAAATCCGCCTTCACAAAAAGTTATCGGACCGCCCGCTGTGATAACAGGTGTGGCAGGCAAAGCATTTACTGTAACTATGGTGGCTGTTGAAGCTGCACTCTGGCATCCGTTGGCATTTGTAACACTAACCGTATAACTTTCTGATGCTGTTACCGGAATGCTCTGTGACACGGAACCATTTGACCACAAGTAAGTTGTGCCTGCACTGGATGTTAAGTTCACACTACCCCCTTCACAAAAAGTTGTGGGGCCACCGGCTGTAATGGTAGGTGTTACAGGTAAAGGATTTACTGTTATAGCTTTGGCAGCCGAGGGTAAGCTCTGGCAACCGCTGGTATTGAAAACTGTTACAGAGTAACTGCCTGTCGCAATAACATCAATATTGGCAGTAGTTTCTCCATCCGACCATAAATAAGTTGACTCCTCATCCGAAGAAAGGGTAACACTCCCGCCTTCGCAAAATGTGGTCGGACCATCGGCTGTAATAATGGGTGTGGCTGGTAAGGCATTTACAGTAACTATCGTGGCCGTTGAAGCCG
Organism: Bacteroidales bacterium; assembly: GCA_038250985.1. Lineage (GTDB taxonomy): Bacteria > Bacteroidota > Bacteroidia > Bacteroidales > UBA4417 > UBA4417. The sequence continues at coordinate 5,203 of JBBSBT010000116.1, read as the reverse complement.
GGCTCTGGCACCCATTTGAATTGGTTACTGTCAAAAAATAACTTCCTGATGCATTAATATTTATACCCGGCGTTATTTCTCCGGTCGACCATAAGTAATTAGACTCGGTACTTGATGTCAAAGTTACATTACCACCTTCACAAAAAACGGTCGGTCCGGCGGCTGAAATGGTTGGCGTTATGGGTAAGGCATTAACTGTAACTATGGTTGCTGTTGAAGCCGCACTCTGGCAACCAGCCGCATTGGCTACCCTGACAGTATAACTTCCTGATTCAGTAATATTTATACCTGAGGCAGATGCGCCATTTGACCATAAATAAGTGGTCCCTGCACTCGAAAATAATGTCACACTTCCACCGGAACAGAATGTTGCAGGGCCACCGGCCGTAATGGTCGGCGTAAACGGTAAGGCATTAACTGTGACTACAGTGGGTGCTGACGCTACGCTTTGGCATCCGTTAATATTTGTTATCCTGGCAGTATAACTTAGTGATGTAGTTACATTTATACCAGGAGTAGTGGATCCGTCGGACCATAGGTAGGTTGATCCTGCGCTTGAGGACAGAGTTACATTTCCACCGGCACAAAAGGTTAAAGGACCGCTTGCCGTGATGGTTGGTGCAACGGGCAAAGGATTCACAGTAACTATTGTGGCTGTCGACACTGCACTCTGGCATCCGTTTGCATTAGTTACACTAACGGTATAGCTTCCGGATGCAGTTGCATTAATTGAAGGCGTGGTTGCTCCATTCGACCATAAGTAAATTGTCCCCGGGCTTGAGGTCAGTGTTACGCTTCCTCCGGCACAGAAGTTTGTAGGTCCGCTGGTCGTTATGGTAGGAGTAACAGGTAAGGCATTCACCGTAACAATTGAGGTTGTTGAAACAGCACTCTGGCATCCGCTTGCATTGGTTACCCTTACCGTATAACTCCCTGCCGCGGTTACATTTATGCCCGGCGTGGTTGCCCCGGTTGACCATAAGTAAGCTGAACCTGCGCTCGAAGTTAAGGTAACATTGCCCCCGTCACAAAAAGTTGTAGGGCCGCCGGCAGTAATGGTAGGTGTTGATGGTAAGGAATTTACAGTTACAGTAACTTGTGAGTTTACTGTATTAAATCCATCATAAACAGCCACCTTATAAATAGTTGTAGCTGTAGGATTTACAACCGGATTTGGACTAAAGGATAAATATCCGGCAGGTAACGAAGTCCATATATAGCTGATATATGAATTTGAACCGCCTCCAGGTTGGGCGTCCAGTTGTACCGCCGTACCGGCACAAACAGTTGAAGGAGTTGCAGTTGGAAATGAACTAAGAGGGCCTCCGCTGATTGATATGGTGACTGTGCCTGAATTGGCGCAAGTGGTTGCTGTTGAAATCGCCGTGAGGGTATATTCAGTTGTAGCTGAAAGATTTGTAGTTGTGGGATCTTCAACCGTCGCATTCACCAGTTGTGAGGATGGCGACCAGCTATAGGTAAACGGACCGGTACCTGTAACAGTTGCATTGAGGGTGGTACTTGTTCCATTAGGAATAGTTGCATCTGATCCTGCATTTACTACAGGTAAGGCATTTATAACAGTATTGGTGGCTGCTGATAAAGCACTTTGACATCCGTTAGCATTGGTTACCTTCACCGTAAAGCTACCGGCTGTCGCAACATTTATACTTTGTGTAGTAGCACCATTTGACCATAAATAAGTTGTACCGGCGCTTGATGTCAGATTTACACTACCCCCGGTGCAGAAAGCAACCGGACCTCCTGCGGAAATAGTAGGGGCGGGTGGTAACGCGATAACTGTAACAATTGAGGAAGACGAAACGGCACTCTGGCACCCGTTTGCATTGGTTGTTGTGACCGAATAATTTCCTGACGCCGAAACATTTATGGATGGAGTGGTTGCTCCGTTCGACCATAGGTAAGTTGCCCCGGCCGATGAGGTTAAAGTAACATTTCCTCCTGAGCAGAAAGAGGTTGGACCAGCGGCAGTAATGACAGGAGTTACCGGTAAAGGATTCACTGTTACGGAAGTGGCGGCTGATGAAGGACTCTGGCATCCGTTCGCATTGGTTACTTTAACAGAATAATTTCCTGTTAAAGTTGCGTTTATGCTTTGAGTTGTTGCTCCGTTTGACCATAAATAAGCTATTCCTGCACTTGATGTTAAACTAACGCTTCCCCCGTCGCAGAATATTGTAGCACCTCCGGCTGTAATAGTTGGTGCAGCAGGAATAGGATTTATAAGAACTGGGATAGCTGTTGACACCAGGCTCTGGCATCCGTTCACATTGGTTGTGCGTACGGAATAACTTCCGGCAGATGTTATATTTATATTTGAATTGGTCGCACCTGTCGACCATAAATAGGTTGTTCCGGGGCTCGAAGTCAAAGTAACATTGCCACCAGCACAAAAGGTAGTCGGCCCACCGGCTGTAATATTTGGTGTTGCGGGCAGTGCATTCACTGTGATAACTGCTGGTAAGGATGCCAGACTCTGGCAAGCACTGGCATCAGTCACTTTCACTGTATAACTGCCTGCAGCGGATACAACAATGCTCTTTGTAGTTGCTCCATTCGACCATAAGTAAGTAGTTCCCGGGCTTGATGTAAGTGTTACATTTCCCCCTGCACAGAAGGTGGTAGGACCGGCAGCAGTAATGGTGGGAGTGGTTGCCGCACAGGTGGTTTGATAAAACGTATAAATAAGACTATTTATAATATCAGCCATATTCCCATAGCTGCAGGTCGAATTTGGGTAAGGTGTTGTAGTAGGAGCGGTGCAATTCAGAACCTTATATTGGGAATTATTGTCAGTTAATCCTATAGGAATTGTACCGCCAATAAATACTTTTACAGGATTATCATTACTTCTAATCTCACCTTTGCTGACATCACCAACTTTTATAATATTGCCGGTCACGATAAAATAACCGTTTGCCTCTATATGCGTGTCGTAGCTTATTGTCAGGTTTCCCCAAACAATTATTATTCCCTGGTCTTCAATTTTTATATCATTGTTGTCATTCATTGTCAAATTACCTTTTATAACAAGAGTGTCTTTGACAGTTAATTTGCTGGAACCTGAAAATGAAAGGGAACTGTTTGCTGTAATATAGCCCTGAATAGTGATATTGCTATTATTAATAATGGTTTTGGGCAACGTCCATGCCGGATCCCAGCTTGAAGGTGTTTCCCAGATCCCGGTATAATTATTTTTAGATGAATGTTGGGAGAATGCTTGTTGAAAAACCAGCATAAATAAACACACCATCAAGCCGAGCCTTTTTACAAACAATCCAGGGCGGCAATTAATTGAAATGTATAATGAGTTTTTAGTAACAGTAGTAAAAGTTGAACTCATGCAAAGTAATCCTCGTTTCCTTACAAGCTGGTTAGTAAAAAATAAAATCGGGTCATTCAGGCTGTTACGCTTGTAGAAATAAACCATAAGAGCCTTTAATTATAAGAATATTCATTAAAAGAGAGTTAAAAACCCCGTTTGGTTTAGGATTTAACATTTTCAAAACTATGTGTTTATTTCGTTTCAACTTTGTTAATGCATTTAAGTTAGAATGATTATTGGTTCGATAACGCCAAATGATTCAAAAGAAAATATTGATCTGAATGGCAGGTGTTTTATCTGAATTCTTCATTGATTTTCTGTTATTTTTTTACAAAAAGAATTTGCTGAAAACGTCGTCATGCAGTCGTTATGGTTATTACTATCCAAATTATAAGTTGCGCATCGAAATGAAATTCCGGGCAAACTTAATACATCATGTGATTCAGCCTTTATTTTTTAAAAAACTACTGACAGGCACAAATGTATATAAAGATTTTGGATTTTTCGCCCACTGCAATGATCACGTGAGCACCTGCTGCCTTTTCAACTGGTATTCTTTTTTATTTTTTTTGTATTTATTTTTTTTGTTAAGACGCGAATTTCATTTAATTAATTTTCTCTCATGATTTCAAGACTATTTCCCCTGAATTTAAAACTCAGAATATTAGCTGTTTTAGTACTAAAATAAAGCCATTTATGCTTTTTAATGGTTATTATTCAAAGTATGTTCATGCTTTGAAACAAGTGTTCAGTATTTATAACCTTTCTCCCAAAAGGTTATATTAAATTTTTGCTATTGAGTAAAATTATTTTACTCAAAATTACGGCATCCGCTTTTGCAATATAATGTTTTACAAAGAAAATTGGAATCAAATGCCCATCCTCAAGCAGTACTCATGCCTTTTGTTTTTTCATTGCTGTCGTTCAATTTCTGAACTTGCATGTTTTTTTATCAGAAAGGCAGAAGCTTCTCTGCGTTTTCAAAGTTCATTATTATTAAATTTACATAGCCTCGCAATTCATCAGCACTATGAGTGGTGGCCACTCCGATAACCTGCATCCCGGCATTTGTAGCTGCCTGTATACCAGGAATTGAATCTTCAAAGACAATACATTCAGAGGGTTGAACACCAAGCTTTTGAGCAGTGATAAGGTACACCTGTGGATCGGGCTTCCCACGGCTTACCATCGAAGAGTCGGTTATCGTACTGAAATAATGTTCCAGCCCGGTTGCCTGAAGTGTGAATTTTACATTTTCACTGGGTGCAGCCGTAGCCATGGCTAATGGAATCCTTCGTTTTGAAACAAATTGCAGAAATTCAGGTAATCCTTCAACAGGTTTTATGAAAGGCAGATATATCTCGCGATAAATACTCTCTTTCTCTCTCCCGAATGCAATAATATCTTGTTCTGAAATATCATCTCCAAACATCGATTTCATAATCACGCGGTTGGTCAATCCAAAGTAGGTCATGAATTGTTCCCTGCTCACGTTTAGCTTGTGTCTTTTACCAAATTCAACATATGCTTTGAAATGCCATTGGTGGTTGTCGACAATTACGCCGTCCATATCGAAAATAAGGACCATAGGAAAGAGTTGTGTTTAAAAAATAAAAAAAATCACGTCAAAAGTAAGAAATCAATCCATACTTTTGAAAGCTCGCCGGAATTGGTTGGAAAACCTTTTTGCTGCCTTAATATCAAAATAAATAGAATTTTAGAAACCGATGAATTCAAATTACCTGAAAACTCTCAGACTTACCTACTTTGCACTGGCAATGGGGATAGTATTATTTATGGTTGTAACTATACTTGTGAAAAGTATAAATGGTCCCCTGGCTGAAAATGACATTTCGG
>JBBSBT010000115.1:0-8055 GCA_038250985.1 Bacteroidales bacterium | reverse complement strand
TTAGGCATCACAGGTCCTTTTGTGCAGGATAATGAATCGCAATCGCAAAAAGGTGTGCTGCGTGGCCTGCACTTCCAGCGCGAACCTTATGCACAGGGAAAACTGGTTCGCGTAATCCGCGGAGCAGTTCTGGATATTGCTGTTGATATCAGGCCTCAATCGCCGACTTTCGGTAAATGGATATCAATGGAACTTACAGGCGAAAACAACTGGATCTGCTATATCCCTGCTGGATTTGCCCATGGTTTCGTAACACTGGAGGAAAATACTGTTTTTACCTATAAATGCACAAATTTCTACCACAAAGCATCCGAAGGCAGCATCCGCTGGAATGATCCTGATTTGAATATCGACTGGGGGACCAATTATCCTCTTTTGTCAGATAAAGATAAAATGGCACCATTATTGAAGGATGCTATCTTAGTGTAAACGTCTCCGGGCGTTGAATAATCCCTTCAGTTAAAGTAACTGGAGGTTTTAATCAAATTGTTTTTAATGAAAAAAAGATTCGTATTTATTTTTGTGCTTATTGCATTTGCTGCTTTTGAGGGGTTTTATTATTCACGAACCCTGACAAAGTCAGCTTCAGATATTGATTACCAGAAAGCCTTTATGCACAGTAATAAGATATTTTCGCTGGTATTGCCAGCCAAGGCTGAATTTGCCGGGGAAGAAGCTCCGCTTGGACTTTATTATGTCCGCGAAGGCCTCGACCGCGAGCTGATGGTAAACACCTATTGGCATTCGTCAACTTTGCTGATGTTGAAAAAATCGAACCGGTATTTTCGCATTATTACACCCATTCTGAAAAAGTATAATATACCTGAAGATTTTAAATACCTGGCACTGATCGAAAGCGGTCTGTCCAACGTTCAGTCGCAAGCAGGCGCAGCCGGATTCTGGCAGTTTATCCCGGGAACGGCTAAACATTACGGACTCGAAATTTCAGAACAGGTTGATGAAAGATACCATCTTGAAAAAGCAACGGAAGCCGCATGCAAGCTTCTGCGCGGCTCATACAATAAATATGGAAGCTGGACCCTCGCTGCCGCTGCATACAATGTGGGTGAAGGACGGATATCAAAAGAACTGGATCGCCAGAAGGCCGACAGTTATTATGACTTATATCTCCCGGAAGAAACGATGCGGTACGTATACCGTATCATTGCATTAAAATTATTGTACGAACATCCGACTGAATACGGGTATTATATCCGTAAAAAAGATCTCTACCCTCCTATTCCGACCTATAGCGTGACGATAGATACGACTATTGCCAACCTTCCGGTTTTTGCCAAATCATTGAATCTCAATTACCGTATATTAAAGGATTTTAATCCATGGTTACGTTCGGATAAGCTTACCAATCCAGGCAAGAAACAATATGTTTTCACATTCCCTAAGAAGGGTTTTGAAGATTTCGACAATTTGCTGGATGAAATTGATAATGCCGAACAGATTTTTAACGACACCATTACTGCCGCTTCCCTGCCCAGATAGTCATGAAAAGTTTTAAAATGGCACCAAGTTTCTATTATTTATGAACCAGGGCAGCACGAAAGATATATTGCTTGACGAAACGGAAACTACTCAACAGGAATACCTGGAAGTGTATGGTGCCCGTGTGCATAACCTGAAAAATATCGACGTAACCATTCCCCGCGATAAACTGGTTGTGATAACCGGTTTGAGCGGAAGCGGAAAATCATCACTTGCTTTCGATACCATTTATGCCGAAGGGCAACGGCGCTACATGGAAACATTTTCGGCTTATGCGCGCCAGTTTATGGGCGATATCGAACGACCTGATGTGGATAAAATAACGGGACTGAGCCCGGTTATTTCAATCGAGCAGAAAACCACCAACCGGAATCCCCGTTCAACAGTAGGAACTATCACCGAAATTTATGATTTCCTGCGCCTTCTCTACGCCAGGGCTGGAGAGGCATATTCATTTGCTTCGGGTCAGAAAATGGTGCGTTATACCGATAACCAGATCATCGACCTGATACTGGAAAATTATTCCGAAAAAACTATTTACCTGCTGGCGCCATTGGTGCGCGGACGAAAAGGACACTACCGTGAGCTTTTCGAGCAAATCCGCAAACAAGGTTTCCTGAAGGTTCGTGTGGATGGCGAAATCAGCGAAATCGCTTTCGGTATGCAGGTCGACAGGTATAAGATCCATGACATTGAGGCCGTAATTGATACCATTAAGGTTAACGAAAAATCGCTGACCAGGCTCACATCTTCCATCCAAACGGCCTTACGACAAGGCAAGGGTGCCCTTATGGCGATGGAGACTACGGACAAGGAAGCCCGGTTTTACAGCCGGCTGCTGATGGACCCGGAAACCGGGATCGCCTATGACGAACCCGAACCCAATAGTTTCTCGTACAATTCTCCTTATGGCTACTGCCCGAAATGCAAAGGCCTCGGATATATTTCAGAAATTGACCTCGTTAAAGTTATACCCGATTCATCAAAAAGTATACGCAAAGGCGGAATCGCGCCGGTTGGTGAATATAAGCCTACCTGGATTTTCAGGCAGCTCGAAGCCATCTCGCACAAATATCATTTCACGCTCGACACTCCATTATCCGAAATTCCGGATGAAGCTATTGAAACTATTCTCTACGGTTCGGACGAAGTTATTAAGGTTAAAAACGAATACCTGGGAGTAACATCTTCTTATTCTCTCAATTTTGAAGGTATAGTTCAGCATATTTTAAACCAGAACGAAGCAGGAAACCCTGAGGGATTGAAACGATGGGCTGAAGGCTTTATGAATTCAGTGGAATGTCCCGAATGCAATGGCAGCAGGCTGAAGAAGGAATCGCTGTTTTACAGGATCAATTCCAAGAACATAGCCGAACTTTCGCGCATGGACCTGGTGAATCTTTCGGAATGGTTCAGCAACCTGGAACAACATCTTGATGAACGTCAAAAACTGATTGCTCATGAAATTATTCGTGAAATACAAAGCCGTTTGTCGTTTCTTCTCGATGTAGGGCTTGATTACCTTTCGCTCAACCGCAGTTCAGGAAGCCTTTCGGGCGGAGAGTCACAGCGCATCCGCCTGGCAACACAGATCGGCTCACAATTGGTCGGGGTACTTTATATACTCGATGAGCCGAGCATCGGACTTCATCAACGCGATAATCACCGGTTGATCAATTCATTGAAAAACCTTCGCGACACCGGGAATTCAGTTATTGTTGTAGAACACGACCAGGATATGATACTGGCTGCCGATCATGTCATTGATATGGGACCCGGAGCCGGTACACACGGCGGACATATTGTAGCCGAAGGTACACCGGGATCGCTGCACGACTGTCACAGCATCACCTGCGAGTATATTTCGGGAAGAAAAAAAATAGCGCTGCCATCCAAACGAAGAACATTCAACGGCAATGTGCTCACCCTTACAGGAGCAACAGGAAATAACCTGAAAAATGTCAATCTGAAAATACCTTTAGGCGTTTTCACTTGCATTACGGGTGTTTCAGGTAGCGGAAAATCAAGCCTGATCAACGAAACCTTATACCCTATCCTGAGTAAATATTTTTACCGCTCCGAAAAGAAACCCCTGCCCTATCTCGCTATCGACGGGCTCAAACTCATTGATAAAGTTATTGAGATCGACCAGTCGCCCATAGGCCGTACTCCCCGATCTAACCCGGCAACTTATACCGGCGTGTTTGATGAAATCCGCAAATTGTTTTCATCCTTGCCTGAATCCAAAATCAGGGGCTACAAACCCGGGCGTTTTTCATTCAATGTGAAAGGCGGGCGCTGCGAAACATGCCAGGGAGCGGGTATCAGGGTTATCGAAATGAATTTCCTGCCCGATGTGCATGTTCCCTGCGAAGTGTGCGAAGGCAAGCGTTACAACCGCGAAACCCTCGAAGTTCGATTTAAAGGCAAATCCATTACAGATGTGTTGGATATGACCATCGAACATGCTGTCGGATTTTTCGAGAATATCCCTTCCATACTTCAAAAAATCAGCACCCTGAACCAGGTCGGTCTTGGATATATTACTCTTGGTCAACGCTCAACCACCTTGTCGGGCGGAGAGGCACAACGTGTAAAACTAGCCACGGAACTTTCGAAACGGGATACCGGCCATACCATATATATACTTGATGAGCCTACAACAGGTCTTCATTTTGAAGATGTAAACATACTCCTGAATGTACTTAACAAACTGGTCGACCGGGGTAATACGGTACTGGTAATTGAACATAACCTGGAAGTCATCAAAGTGGCTGATTATGTCATCGACCTGGGTCCCGAAGGTGGCGAGCGGGGCGGATTTATTATTGCCGAAGGCACACCTGAGGAACTGGTTAAGAATAAAAACAGCTATACCGCTCAATATCTCAAGGAAGTACTGGCACAATAAACTGAATAACTGTCGTTTAATAAATAGATTTTAAAAAATAACTATTTTATCATTCAGACATTAATATACAAACAGAGAAGATTTCGTTCATGTTTATCCAAAATAATAAATTGATATTTAAATAATTTCATTCCAATGAATACTACGATTGCTGTATTTTGTGTTAACACGGGTTCAGCTATGCTTTTTCCCAAAGGTACCGCACTAAGCCAGGTGATTATAGATTTTGGGGTAATTACAGAGAACCCCATACTTGGCGCACTGGTTAACAATGAGTTGCAGGAGCTTACGTTTGAAGTATTTCACCCCTTTACAGTTCAGTTTATTGATATCAGCCATCCTGAAGGAATGAGAATGTACACCCGGGGACTTTCCTTTGTTTTGTATAAAGCTGTTCATGAACATTTCCCGGATGCACAACTCCGCATCAACCACTCAGTTTCAAAGGGTATATATTGCAAATTGAGAAATACTGATTCTGAATTAACTCACAAGGATATTGAGGATATCAGGCAAAGAATGCGTGACATTGTAAATGATGATCTTCCGTTTGTCAGGGTGGAAGAAAAAACGGAGGAAGTAATACAGAAATTCGAATCCGAAGGACTGAGCGACAAAATCAATCCGCTAAAGCACCTCGGCCATAATTATTCCGCATATTATAAACTGAACGGGCATATCAATGCATTTTACGGGCTGATGATCCCATCAACCGGGTATCTGCAGGTTTTTGACCTGAATAAATATTATAACGGAATGTTGCTGCAAGTCCCCCGCAAAGGCAACCCGAAAGTAGTGGAAGATCTGGTAATACAAAATAAACTTTTTGAAATATTCCAGGAATTTTCACAATGGGTAACTATTCTTGACGTACCTGATATCAGCGATCTCAACAATTCGTGTAACAATGGTAAATCAGAGGTTTTTATAAAAGTTTCGGAAGCTCTTCACGAAAAGAAAATAGGACATATCGCTGACAACATCCGTTCGCGGAATAACCAGGTGAAGATCATACTTATAAGTGGTCCTTCGTCGAGCGGGAAAACCACTTTTGCAAAACGGCTGGCCATCCACCTGATCGTGAATGGGATGAAACCCCTGAACTTGTCGCTCGACAATTATTTCGTGAACCGTGATGATACTCCCCTGGATGAAAATGGCAATCATGATTATGAAGCGGTTGAAGCATTGGATATTGAATTGTTCAATCAAAATCTCCTGGCACTTTTAAATGGCGAAAAGGTGGAGCTCCCCAAATTTTCATTTGCCACAGGAGAGCGTTTTTATGATGGCGAAACCATGCAGATGCATCTTGAAAATGTTCTGATAGTCGAAGGCATTCACGGCCTGAACCCTCAGCTAACGAGTTCCATTCCGGCAGAAGCCAAGTTCAAAATATACGTTTCGGCACTCACTTCGTTAAATATTGATAATCATAACCGGGTAAGCACAACTGATAACCGCCTGATCAGAAGAATAGTACGCGATTACCGTTACCGTAAATATTCGGCAAGGGAAACCATTTCGAGATGGCCAAGCGTAAGAGCAGGTGAAGAAAAACATATTTTCCCTTTCCAGGAAGAGGCAGATACCATGTTCAACTCAGCTCTTTTATATGAACTGTCAGTCCTGAAACCTTTTGCTGAGCCAATATTACTCGAAGTTCAATCTAACCAGCCTGAATATTCAGAAGCTATCAGGCTCCTGGGATTCTTCCGCTATCTGAAACCCCTGAAGCCACATGAGATTCCTCCCACTTCCATTCTGAGAGAGTTTTTAGGCGGAAGCAGCTTTACTTATTAGTTCAATATGCCATTTAATCACAGCGTCCCGAAATTCAGAACTCCTGACATCTCGCAAAAAGAAAACACATTTTTGATCTGTCATTCATAAATGACAATCCCTATTTCGGTGCGCTGTACCTATTGCTGAATCCTGTATTACTCAGCTATAAATATACCGGTGCGCTGCACCTGATTTTCACCACTACTTTCATTGAAAAGCCGCAGAGCGGCGAAATATTTATAGTATTGAATATTACATAAATACAAAGGTGCAGAGCACCGAAATATTTCCTTGTTCTATCCGTAAAATCTATAATTGCACATGAGAAATAAAGCATTATTTTTTCACAACTAAAAAATATGAATTCACAAACATGCATGTTCATTTATTCATCTGAAAATTCCACGTTTTCAGTTTGCTTGTAAATTTTCATAATTAATTGATTCTGAACAACCAGGTCAGGAGTTTTGAGATCAAATTATTAAAATCGCACTTTTAACTTATTCCGTTTCTCTCTCAGGCGAGGGAGCTAAGTCGTGAAGTCTCTACCGGCATACAACAAGTTTCCCTGTTACAAGTCCTTTGCTTGTCAGCACCGACACTAAATAAATCCCATTCCTGAACCCGGAAATATCTATTTTAAACGGGAAATCCGTATGCGGAAAATTCCTGATTATTTTCCCATCCATGCTGCGTATAATCAGGGTTAAAGGATTATTTGACAAATCACCTCTCACCGAAATTGAAACCTTATTTGCAGCCGGGTTCGGATTGATAAAGAGCGATGTCAGTGCATTAAAATAATGGGTATCAATTCCAAATATCTTATCGGATTTGCCATAAAATAAACCCAGGCCTCCTGAATAGTTTCCAACCATCATATCGGTAAGTGTATCGCCGTTAAGATTCCCCAACGCAACGGAACTGCGCCATCCTTCGCGGATACCCGGCATGGTTCCCAACTGCCGGAAACTGCCGTCAAGGTTCCCGTCAATCTGGTCATAAACAAAAACAGCCCCGAATTCAGAACCGGCAAAAAGAAGCGTTTCACCTTGTTTGTCTCTGTATAAACAAGGCACTATGTAACCATTATTCGAAAGCAGCGTATCCGTTACATCGACATTTCCAAATTTTTCCGATAAAAGAGTGAATCCCGCAGCGTTTACTGAGCCAGTGTTTCTGTAATAACTTAAGGTCCCGTTTCTTTTTCCGCAGATGAGGTCAGTTAATCCATCCCTATCCATATCAAAAAGCTGAGGTGCAGAATAATCACCTACATCAATATTTAGCCAGGCTGGATCAACAAGTTTGAAATCAGCAGGCTGCCCGGGGAGAGCTATATTTTCACAATATACCAGTTTCCCTTTTGAGTTCCCGCAAACCAGGTCTAGATCACCGTCTCCATCCATATCGGCCACCGAAGGAATTAAGGATTGCATCTGCAGTGCATCCAGGTTTGCAACATTCCTGTCAGCAAGCCTGAACTCTGGTTTTATTGAAGTTCCTGTATTTATCAATAATGCAACTTTTGCAGTAAAACTACACGCCAGACCTGTTATCTGTGAAAAAATACATGTATCAGAGTATCCGTAATTCCCTACCAGTAAATCCTGCAGCCCGTCGCCGTTATAATCAAAAAATACCGGGTAAGCACCTGATCCCAGGTCGAGCATCTGATCCTGCAGGAAACTCTTCGAAACCAGGTTATAGACAGGTTGAGCATTAGTTCCTGTATTATCGTACAAACTTACGCTGTTAAAATTTTCAGCTTTGATAAGCGAAGGATCAAAAGGAGAAACAAGTAAGTCCTTTTTCCCGTCGTTATTCACATCAGCCAGCATGGCAGCCGGAAATGAATT
>JBBSBT010000114.1:0-8078 GCA_038250985.1 Bacteroidales bacterium | reverse complement strand
CCGATTGTGAAGGCATTTTTATATGTAGGCTCTCTTTTCTCATCGGTATTGATAAACCATTTATCAACAAATAAAAATAATATACCTCCAAGCAGCAGCATAAGCGCAACTACGAATACACTTTCGAGCATTTGATCGATTTGTTTACTGAAAAGAAGACCTAAAATGGCCGCCGGGATAAATGCGACAAAGAGTTTGTAATAAAATGTGAAAGATTGCAGAAAACGTTTCCAATATAACACAATCACAGACAGAATAGCTCCGAACTGTATGTTTACCGTAAATGCCTTTGTGAATTCATTAATATCCGTTCCGAGCAAGCGCTCAGTAATGATCATATGACCTGTGGAGGAGATTGGCAGAAACTCAGTAATCCCTTCAACAATTGCAATAATAATGGCGTCGAAGTATGTCATTTTAGTCCTTCGGCCTTTTCATAATTGCGACTATCTCAATTCCGAATCCAATCAAAATCAGGATAGGGGAAAGGGTTAACCTTCTGAAATCAAACATTTCCTCGTTAAACACGTTGGGATCTTTCGATCCGCCACCGGTCATCAGAATAAATCCTAAGATGATAAGTCCAACACCGATCAGCATCAGTATATAGTTTTCTTTTCCGAATGCAAAGAGAAGCCTGCTGCTGTCTTCATCTTTTTTTATGGCTTCCGGAGCCTGGGTTTTTGCTGTTTTTGCCATTTTTCAGGTATGATTATAAAATGTTTTGTAAAAGTCAGGCAGTTAATGATTAAAGAATGGTTTGCAATATACTGATCACCTGCTAATTGGAATAAAGTGTGTCAATTTTCATTTTCAGGTATTTATTCACCGAAATCCATGTTGAGAAGGCTGATAAAATCACCCCAAGTATTATAACTCCCAGAAAGAAAATTGAAAATAATTTCACATCCTGTAATGCGATGATTTCAGGAATTCGCTGCCTTGCCAGGTACAAGGTGCCGATAAGCAGGATGTCGGCTATTACAGCAGCAATAAATCCATGACCAATACTCTTTTTAATAAACGGGATACGTATAAAATTCTCGGTGGCACCTACAAGTTGCATACTCCTTATCAGGAAACGCTTCGCATATATTGACAACTTAATTGTGTTATTGATCAGAACGACCGATATTACCAGCAGTATCAGGCTGAAAATCAGTATTACAAGCGTGATCTTGCTGATATTGGAGTTCACCTGGTCGATCAGTGATTTCTGGTAAACAACCTCCTTCACCAGATTACTGTTTAGAACTTGTTTTTCGATTCGGGCAATACTGTCGTTGTTGGCATATCCGGCCCTGAGCTGTATATCGATGGATGCGGGCAAGGGGTTATATCCGAGAAATTGTACAAAATCCTCTCCCAGTTCATTCGATAACTCTTTGGCAGCCTGCTCACGGGAGATAAATTCGGCTTGCTTTACATAAATGGTCTTTTGCAGAAGCTTCATGTAACCCGAAACCTGGTCATCCGTAACGTCATCTTTGAGCATGAGCGAAACGCTGATATTCTCGCGTACATAATCAGATAGTTTTTTCCCGTGCAAAATAATCATTCCCAGAAGCCCCAGCATAAATAAGACCAGCATAATACTGATAATGCTTGTTATATATGAAGCCCTGAGCCTGCCACTTCCAACCTGTTTCTCTGTCATTTAATTTTTCTGATAAGAGGAAGCGAAATTAAGGATTTTTTTTTAGCCGCGCTCATTTCATTTATTGCGTTTGCATTAATTAACATTCTGAAAGCAATATTTAGTTGTTAAGCAGACATGATTTGTCCACTGAATATTTAAAATAAAGGATGTGTTTTAAGAGATTGTGGGTAATTAATTTTTTAGTGCATAGTGCTTGGTGCTCAGTGCATAGGTGTGAATGCCTAATAAAATTGATTTGAAAAACATACTTATGCCAAATCCGGATTGCAGGCTACCAAGCACTATGCACCAAGCACCATAACTTTTACACTGCTATTTTGTAATTTCTGACCTACATTGTTCTAAAACAAAACCAAAATAAATTACGATAGCCATTAAAACATTTGCTGATTTATGCCCTTTAGTAGCAAATATGCGGATAATTACTTCCATATGAGCCTGGCCTTCTCAAATCCCTTAAAAATATTACCTTTGTGCACTTCAAAAACCGTATAACGGATGAAGCTTAAGTGATTAATCTGAAACAATTTACATACTCAATGGAATACAATTTTGGTGAAGTAGAGAAAAAATGGCAGAAACAGTGGGCTGCGGAAAAGGTTTTTAAAACTGAGATAGTTGAAGGAAAACCTAAATATTATGTCCTTGATATGTTCCCTTATCCGTCAGGAGCCGGGTTGCATGTCGGGCATCCGCTAGGATATATTGCCTCCGATATTTTTTCGCGCTACAAAAGGCTGAAAGGCTATAATGTGCTTCACCCCATGGGCTATGATGCATATGGGCTTCCCGCCGAACAGTATGCCATACAAACCGGCACACATCCGGCTGTTACCACCGAAAAAAATCTTGCCCGTTACCGCGAACAACTTGATAAAATCGGGTTTTCGTTCGACTGGGACCGGGAAGTCCGCACCAGCGATCCTGATTATTACAAATGGACGCAATGGACTTTTATACAGCTTTTTAATTCGTGGTACGATAAGAAATCGAATAAAGCGGAGGCCATCAGCGAATTAATTTCTGTTTTTGAAAAAGAGGGAAATGCATCCGTCCGGGCGGCTTGTAATGAGACACCCATATTCACTGCTGCTGAATGGAAGCAAATGAGCGAAAAGCAAAAGCAGGAAACCCTGATGAGTTACCGTCTTGCTTATCTTGCAGAATCGGCTGTAAACTGGTGCCCCGCCCTGGGAACAGTATTGGCAAATGATGAGGTTGCCGAAGGTCACAGTGTGCGTGGTGGTCACCCGGTGGAACGCAAGCAAATGAAACAATGGCTGTTGCGTATAACGGCTTATGCTGATCGCTTGCTGGCAGGACTTAATACCATAGACTGGACCGATTCAATCAAGGAAATTCAGCGGAACTGGATAGGGCGGAGTGAAGGAGGAAGCATGAGATTTAAGGTTATTGACCACCCCCTGACCCCCTCCGTGGAGGATTTAGGTGGAGCCAAACCAGACGAGGTTGAAAAAGAAAAAATTGACCACCCCCTGACCCCCTCCGTGGGAGGGGGAACCGAAACTACAAATATTTTGCCTGAAAGCCGGGAAAATGATTCTCACCGTCGTGCTTATATGACAACGGACCCTCAGACTTTTGACTTATTGAAAGACAGGTCAAAGGAGATGAGAAAAGCGCCTACTGAATCTGAAAATATTTTATGGCAAAACCTCAGAGATAGTCAGATAGGATATAGAATTAGAAGACAGCAAGTAATTGATAACTATATTGTTGACTTTGTTTGTCTACCTAAAAAGACAATTATAGAAGTGGATGGTCCTATCCATGATTTCCAAAAAGAAACTGATGCAAAGAGATCTGAATATCTGGAACTCCTTGGTTATGAAATCCTGAGATTCAAAAATGAAGAAGTACTTGCTAATCCCGGAAAAGTCGCCCGGGAAATTGCAGAATTTCTCGAAAGGAAAGTCCTCCCCGAACAAGGAAAAAGTCCGCTTCCCTTCTCCTTTGGAGAAGGTGCCCACAGGGCGGATGAGGTTAGGGAGGATTTTGGTGGGATCCTGACTACAGAGGATGAAAACGAAGCAAATGACCACCCCCTGTCCCCCTCCGTGGGAGGGGGAACCACTTTAAGCCAGATCGAAGTTTTCACCACCCGCCCCGATACCATTTTTGGTGCTACTTTTATGGTGCTTGCACCTGAGCACGAATTGGTTTCTAAAATCACAACACCGGAATTCCACGAAAAAGTTGAAGCTTATGTGAATTGGGCTAAAAACCGTACCGAGCGTGAGCGAATGACAGAAGTGAAAAAAGTAAGCGGTGAATTTACCGGCGCTTATGCCATAAATCCGTTTACAGGCTTGCCCATTCCTATCTGGATAGCTGATTACGTTCTGATGGGTTACGGAACCGGCGCCATTATGGCAGTTCCGGCACACGACAGCCGCGACTTTGCTTTTGCCCGGCATTACAACCTGCCCATTGTACAGGTGGTGAACAAACCAGGTAACGCAGTAACTGATACTGCTGCTTGGGAAGAATCGTATGATGCGAAAGAAGGCGTTATGATCAATTCGGGGTTTGTTGATGGAATGCAGGTTAAACAAGCCATCAGCGCTGTGATAAGTGAAACGGAAAAACGTGGAATCGGGACGGGGAAAATTAACTTCCGCCTGCGTGATGCCATTTTTAGCCGCCAGCGCTATTGGGGAGAGCCGTTCCCCGTTTATTACAAAGAAGGAATGCCATATACCCTGCCTGAAGATCAGCTCCCTCTTCGTTTGCCTGATGTGGATGCCTACCTGCCAACCGAAAATGGTGAGCCACCGCTGGCACGTGCCAAAAACTGGGTAACAGCCGAAGGGTATCCGCTGGAAACCAATACTATGCCGGGTTTTGCCGGATCGAGCGGGTATTACCTGCGCTATATGGATCCGCGTAACGACAAAGAATATTTCTCGAAAGAAACTGCAAACTACTGGCAAAGTGTCGATTTGTATATAGGCGGTGCTGAGCATGCTACCGGACATTTGCTGTATTCGCGTTTCTGGAATAAGTTCCTTTTCGACCTGGGTTACTCGGTAGTGGAAGAGCCCTTTAAAAAACTGGTAAACCAGGGAATGATACAGGGCCGCTCGAGTTTTGTTTACAGGGTGAAAGGGACAAACAAATTTGTATCGTATAACCTTCGCCAGCAATACGATGTGCAGCAGTTACATGTAGATGTGAATATTGTTGAAAACGATATATTGGATACCGAAAAATTCCGCGAATGGCGCCCTGATTTTGCGGAAGCTGAATTTATACTCGAAGACGGGAAATACCATTGCGGATGGGAAGTGGAAAAAATGTCGAAATCTATGCATAACGTGGTTAATCCGGATGTGCTGATTGAACGGTATGGCGCAGACACGCTTCGTTTATACGAGATGTTCCTCGGTCCGCTGGAACAGGCCAAACCCTGGGATACCAGCGGTATTGAAGGCGTTTTTCGTTTTATCCGTAAATTCTGGCGCTTATTCCACGACTCAGAAATAAATTTCGTTGTTTCGGAAGAGGCTCCAACGGCAGCCGAATTAAAGATTTTGCACAAGACGATTAAAAAGGTTCAGGATGATACCGAAAGGATTTCGTTCAATACGGCCGTGAGCAGTTTTATGATTTGTGTAAACGAGCTTACCGAACTGAAATGCAACAAACGGACCATCCTGAACGACCTGGTGATCCTGGTTTCACCCTATGCGCCTCACCTGGCGGAAGAACTGTGGCAATTGCTGGGAAACAAAGGCAATGTCTGCCATGCAGCTTTCCCTGAATACAATCCTTCGTACACTGCCGACAGCACTTTTTCGTACCCGGTATCCTTTAACGGGAAAACCCGGTTTATGCTCGAATTGCCAATAGACATGGTAGTTCCGGACATTCAAAAGGCTGTTCTGGCTTCGCCCGAAGCACAGAAATGGCTGGATGGAAAACCTCCGAAGAAAGTGATTATTGTTCCGCGTAAGATTGTAAATGTGGTGGTTTAACCTGCAAACCAATGTCTATGTCGAAAAAAGTAAAAATTATAGTTGCCGGCATCGGTGGTGTTGGCGGATATTTTGGCGGCCTACTGGCTAAAAAATACGAAAATAGTGATAAAATAGAAATCTGTTTCCTGGCACGGGGTGAGCATCTTACACAAATCAGGAAAAACGGATTAAAAGTCATTAAAGGCTCAACTGAATTTATAGCCCGACCAGCATTGGCAACTGATAAAGCAGCTGAAATCGGCATTGCCGACTATATTCTAATTTGTACAAAAGGATATGATCTGGATGCAACACTTGCGCAATTAAAGCCATGCATTAACGAAAATACAATTCTGCTGCCCTTCTTAAACGGGGTTGAAAGCGTTGAACGGATTAAAAAGCTCCTGCCGGATTGTACCGTTTGGGAAGGAAGCGTTCACATCGTTTCCGAACTGAAAACAGCCGGAGTGATTGAAAATAGTGGTAATATTCAGAGACTTTCTTTCGGACTCGATAATAAAAGTAATGAAAGGCTATTGTTTCTTGAAAAGATATTTCAGGATGCAGGTATCAACACTGTTTTATCCGAAAAGATTTCAACTTTAGTTTGGGAGAAGTTTATTTTTATAGCGGCAGTAGGAACTGCTACTTCATATTTCGATTGTTCCATTGGGAAGATTCTGGCCGAAAATGAAGATACCCTGCGTCAGCTAATCGAAGAAGCAACTGCCATTGCTAAAGCACAAGAAATACCTGTTTCCCCGGATATTGCGATCATTACGATGAATATGCTGAAGACCTTGGCGTTTGACACGACTTCGTCCCTGCACAGGGATTTTAAGAACAGGAAGCCAAAAACAGAGGTAGAAACGCTGACAGGTTATATTGTACGAGCCGGACAAAAATTCGGAATAGAAACGCCGGCCTTTCAAAAAGCGTATAAACATCTTACAAATAGGTAGGTGTTTCGGAGAAATCTTAATTTCTTTACATAATCCCCATCCCGATAGAAGTCGGAACCCAACCCCTATCTCCTAACCCCTTACTTCAATATCTCCCTCGAAATAATCATCTGCTGTATCTCTGAAGTGCCTTCGTAAATCTGTGTCAGTTTGGCTTCGCGCATCAGGCGCTCAACGTGGTATTCTTTTACATAGCCATACCCGCCGTGAATCTGTACCGCCTGGGTAGTAACTTCCATGGCTATTTCGGCAGCATAATATTTAGCCATTGAGCTGGCATATCCGTATGATTGACCCTGGTCTTTCAGCCATGCAGCTTTCAGGCAGAGGTTACGGGCATTTTCAATTTTTACCGCCATATCCGCCAGTTTGAAAGCAACAGATTGGTGGTTGGAAATATAAGTCCCGAATGCTTTGCGTTCCTTCGAATACTGAACGGCGCGTTCAAAAGCTCCGCTGGCAATTCCTAGCGCCTGTGCTGCAATACCGATACGGCCTCCTTCGAGAGTCATCATTGCGAATTTGAAACCGAATCCATCTTCACCGATCCGGTTTTCCTTGGGAACCTTTACATCGTTAAACATCACCGAATGCGTATCACTGCTGCGCATGCCCATTTTATCTTCGTGTGGTCCGATGCTGATGCCAGGTGCATTCCGGTCAACAATCAGGCAGTTGATGCCTTTGTGCATTTTTTCGGGATGGGTTTGTGCGATGAGCAGGTAAGTTCCGGCAGAATTGCCGTTGGTGATCCAGTTTTTGGTGCCGTTTACAAGGTAATAATCGCCCATGTCTACAGCCGTAGTTCTCTGTGATGTGGCATCAGAGCCGGCATCGGGTTCCGAAAGCAGGAAAGCGCCGATTTTTTCGCCCCTGGCCAGGGGTTTCAGGTATTTTTGTTTCTGTTCTTCATTGCCGAATTCCTGTATGCCGTAACATACCAACGAGTTATTCACACTCATAATCACACTGCAAGAGGAATCCACTTTCGAAATTTCTTCCATCGCCAGCACATACGAAACGGTGTCCATACCGCCTCCATCGTATTTCGGATCGACCAGCATACCCAGGAACCCGAGTTCAGCCATTCGCTTTACATGTTTTGTGGGGTAAATGGCGCCTGCATCGCGTTCGATCACATCAGTAATCAATTCCCGCTGGGCAAAATCGCGGGCGGCATCGCGGATCATCAGTTGTTCTTCGGTGAAATTAAAGTCCATAGTGTGAAAATTTTAAATTAAGATAGTAATACCGGTTTTCAAATATATAACAATATTGATGTGATAGATATTAAAAATATATTTTTCTGAGTAAGATCCGTCCTCTATTAATTAATTTATCGGGTTTATGCCTGGTTAAGAAGGTTTTAGCTTAAATCAGGAATCATCTTTCACGAGGAAATTTTTTTAATGCGCATTATTAATTATGGTTGTCTTTATTTTCCGGAACCAGATTTACAATTAAACAGAAGTTCAT
>JBBSBT010000113.1:0-8116 GCA_038250985.1 Bacteroidales bacterium | reverse complement strand
TACCACGATAAATTTATCAAACAAAAAAATGCCTGTTCCCAGCTTTGCAGCATTTATTTTACTTACAACAGGTTGCTCCTGCAGCTTTTTACTCTTATTGGTCATAATACTCCAAAGCGCAACAAATGCAGCAGCAATGCCTGCTGTTATGAGCCTCAGGAAAGTTTTACGACTAATAAACCCGTTTTTATCCAACGCATTTGAATTATCCGCCAAAACTATAAAGATTTTCTTTCAATGGCTGCATTTAGCCGGAATGAATTAGTTAATGACTGCCCGGAGAAATTTTTATAACAAAGTTTCAAAATTTGATACTCATGTAGCATAAGTGATAATAGCTTCAAAACTATCGTAAAACTTCAATAAATGTATCATGATTTGGGGCAACTGTATCAAATTTTAATGCCTTAGCCTAAAAGTGAATATAAATCTGTTACAACATTAGGAACATAAAATTCGCTGCAAGAGTATTGATCTGATAATTTATATAGTAACAATTCAATAATTAAAAATATGGATAAACTGTGCCTTCATAATGTTTAAAATGGATATTATCCTTAAAGATACTTATATTTAATTGATGATTTATGTAGAAAAAACATGTTGTTGTTAGCTAAAATCAATTCGGGCCCCGTTCAAATCATGTTTTTATATGATCTGTGACAGTTTTTATTTTGATGAGTTATAATTCCATATATACCTCTGATAATCAGATAAATGAAAATTAGAACATAAATTTATAATCGTTCTAAAGAAGATCGTATCTATTTGTATATGAGCACTATATACATATTATAACGACATGCAAATTTTAGACATATTTATAAGTTACTCATAATCAGATTTATGTGCATATAATCATATATTTACCATTTTTTGTATGTATTCAGGTTTACTATACTTTTGTTATTCAATAAACAATAGAAAACCACTTATTTATTTTGATAAGTAATTGATTGTTAAAAGAATAAAATCACATGAAGACAAGGAGAGATTTTATTAAAATATCAGCGTTAGGTATTGGTGCCACTGCCGTTACGGCTGGTGCTGCCAAAGCTGTGCTGGGTTCATCTTTGTTTGGTAACGAAAGCGGGAATGAAACAGAAACGCTTCGTAGAGTCCCTACATATTGCGAAGTATGTTTCTGGAAATGCGCTGGCTGGGCTCATGTTACCAAAGATGGAAAAATACAAAAGGTTACCGGAAACGACGATGATCCCCAATGCAACGGGAGGCTTTGCCCGCGTGGGACAGGTGGCGTTGGTATGTATAACGATCCCGACAGGCTTAAAACTCCGTTGATCAGGGTTATAAAAGAAGGTAAGCAGACTTATCGTGAAGCCAGTTGGGACGAGGCTCTTGGCTTGGTTGCATCCAAAATGTCGGATATTAAAGCAAAATATGGCCCTGAAAGCATGGCTTTGTTTTTCCACGGGTCATCAGGAAGTTATTTTTCAAACCTGATGAAAGCTTACGGAACAGCCAATTTGGCCGCACCATCGTTTGCTCAATGTCGCGGACCACGTGATGTGGGGTTCGATACAACTTTTGGTGAATCAGTAAGCAGCCCGGAATTAACTGACATCCGTGATACGAAATGCCTTGTGCTTATCGGTTCGCACATTGGCGAAAACATGCACAACGGCCAGGTACAGGAAATGAGCCAGGCCATAGATAATGGAGCCGTAATAATAACAGTTGATCCACGTCTTTCCACTGCCGCTTCCAAATCAAAATACTGGCTTCCAATAAAACCATCAACGGATATAGCCTTGCTGTTAGCATGGATACATGTTCTAATCTATGATGAACTTTACAACAAGGAATATATAGAAATGTATGCCGAAGGATTTGATGCGCTAAAGGCTCATGTTAAACCTTTCACCCCCGAATGGGCATATGGTATTACTACTTTGAAACCTGACCTGATCCGCCGCACTGCCCGTGAAATGGCGAATGCTGCTCCATCAGCAATTATACATCCAGGTCGTCATGTGGCATGGTATGGCGATGATGTTCAACGTACAAGGGCAATAGCTATTCTCAATGCTTTACTGGGTTCATGGGGAAACAGGGGAGGAATTTTCTTTAAAGAAGGTATTAATCTGCCCGGATTTCCGCATCCTGAGTATCCGCAACCAGCCTGGACATGGAAAGAACTGCTTAACGATAAATACCCGTTTGCCAACGAAGCAGTTACTAACTCAGTTATAGAAGCATCCTATCCTTCTGATGGTAAAGATGCAAAAATTAAAGGCTGGGTAGTTTCTGGTACCAACCTCATTGCTTCTGTTCCTTTGAAAGAACAACTTTCGAAAGCCCTGCAATCGTTAGAGCTTATAGTTGTAGTGGATACTATGCCAATGGAAATCACCGGGTACGCCGATGTAGTCCTTCCCGAATGCACATACCTGGAGCGTTACGACGATATTCGCGCAACAGCACACCGTGAGCCGACACTCAGCCTGCGTATGCCTGCAGTTGAGCCCAAAAATCAAACCAAGCCGGCCTGGTGGATAGCCAAACAACTTGGCGAACGCCTGGGATTGGGTGCATATTTCAATTATAAAGATTATACTGAAGTGCTCGACTGGCAACTGAAACAAGTTGGTTCGTCACTCGAAGAGATGCAGCGGATAGGTGTAAAAAAGACAGCTCGTCAAAGCTCACCCTATATTGAACCTGGTACAATACATACATTTAAGACCGCATCAGGAAAAATTCAGCTCTATTCGCACGAACTGGCCGAAGCAGGATTTGATCCCATGCCTGTATTTACAAAACATCCCGAACCCGAGGAAGGCTTTTACCGCCTGATTTATGGCAGGGCCCCTATGCATACATTCAGTCGTACAGCCAATAATCCGAACCTGGTAGCACTTATGCCCGAAAATTCGGTTTGGGTCAATCCGCGGGTTGCCAAAATCTGGGGATTAAAGAAAAACCAGTATGTATGGCTTAAAAACCAGGATGGAGCTGTATCGAACTTTCCTGTAAAAGTCAGGATGACTGAACGCATCAGGTGGGATTCGGTATATATTGTCCATGGATTCGGGCATCACCACAAACCTCTGCATTTAGCATATGGCCGGGGTGTAAGCGATACCGAACTCATAACCAACGTAATGCTGGATCCGATTATGGGCGGCACCGGGATGCGGGGCAATTTTATAACTTTTATTACGGAAGATCCGCGAAAGGAGATAGTATCATGAGATATGCAATGGCTATTGATACCCGCAAATGCGTAGGGTGCAGCGACTGTGTGGTTGCCTGCCAGACTGAAAACAATGTCCCCATAGGCTTTTGCCGCGACTGGGTAACAGAAACTGTAGATGGCACCTATCCAAACGTTAGTATTGAACTGCGTTCGGAGCGCTGTAACCACTGTGACAACTCTCCATGCGTGCGCTGCTGCCCCACCGGTGCAAGCCACTTTGAAGATGGTGGAATTGTACTGGTAACCCACAGTGAATGTATTGGATGCGGTGCCTGTATTGAATCATGCCCTTACGAAGCAAGATATTCACATCCTGATGGTTATGTGGATAAATGTACATTCTGCATTCATCGTGTGCGCAAAGGTGAAGATCCTGCCTGCGTAAGCGTTTGCCCTACAAAGTGTATGTATTTCGGCGATATTGATGACCCTAATTCGGATATCACAAATGTATTGAAAAACCGGAAATTCAAATCACTTGCTCCTGAAGCCGGAACCAAACCTCAAATCTTTTACCTGATCTGATAAATCAAAAATATTTGTTATGAGAGAAGAATTATTTGTAAGCGGCCGCAATATCCCGAATATTGACCCTTACCTGAATATCTGGCACTGGCAGATACCAATCTATTTGTTCCTGGGCGGTCTGGCAGCAGGCATCTTGTTTTTTGCAGGTGTATTTACCATACTGGGGAAAGAAAAAGAAATGCAGGCAACAGTGAAATGGGCACCATTTTTAGTCCCTTTCGCCTTGATATTAGGCTTGTTCATGCTTTTCCTTGACTTAAAGCACAAACTCTATTTCTGGCAATTGTATACTACTATTCGTCTGGAATCGCCAATGGGTTGGGGAGCATGGGTGTTAATGATAATCACCCCGATTTCATTACTCTGGTCAGCAACATATATCAGAGAGGTCTTCCCGAAATGGGATTGGAAATTTAATTTCCTTAAACAGTTTGAAGCCTGGGCAATACGAAATCGCACACTGATAGCCTGGCCTATGGTTATCTACGCCGTAATTCTGGGAATTTACACAGGAATTTTGCTTTCTGCATTTAATGCAAGGCCTCTTTGGAATACCGCATTACTTGGGCCGCTCTTCCTGGTTTCAGGCATGTCGACAGGAGCAGCCTGTATCATGATAATAAGCAAAAGCCATGAGGAAAAGCGTATTATAGGCCGCCTTGATTTGTTACTCATTGTAATTGAACTCTTTTTCATTACACATCTGATCATGGGTTCCCTGGCCGGATCGCAGGTGCAGATTGATGCAATTTCGATACTTATTGGCGGTCAGTTCACAGTTTCCTTCTGGATATTTGTCGTCCTGCTTGGACTTGTTTTTCCTGCGATACTCGAATCCATGGAACTCCTTGGATTCCGCATACCGACAATAATTCCTGTAATATTAATTTTGCTTGGAGGGCTCATTTTCCGTTTTGTTATGGTTGAAGCCGGTCAGATTACAAGATATTTGTACTAAGACAAAACTGGAAATATTTAATAGGTATTAATCATTAAAAATAAATAGCAGTAATCAAAAAAAGTCTGTTAATTATGGAAAAGTTAAAAAGAGATGGCTCCTTTTACATTAATCCCTACCTGGGAGGTGTAATACTTGGGCTGGTGCTTTTCAGCACATATTATATTACAGGTCGTGGACTGGGAGCAAGCGGGGCCGTTAAAAGCTCTGTTGTAACCGTTGTTGACGCTGTAGCTCCTGCGCATGCCGAGCATGGAAAATATTATAGTAAATTCCTAAGCGACGACAGCAGCCCGATGAATAACTGGCTGGTATTCGAAGTGCTTGGTGTTTTAGCAGGAGGATTCTTATCAGGTGCTATTTACGGCAGGCTAAAGATAAAAGTGGAGCATTCGCCTAAGATTGCCAGTAAAACCAGGCTGATTGCTGCATTGTTTGGAGGGTTAATGTTTGGTATAGGCTCACAATTAGCGCGTGGATGCACAAGTGGTGCTGCGCTAAGCGGAATGGCTGTGCTTTCGGCTTCAGGCATTATTACAATGATTGCCATTTTTGGCTCGGCTTACCTGTTCTCCTGGATCTTCAAACGATTATGGATTTAAGGATATGACTCTTTTGTTTCAACATAAAATTTGAAATGAAATAGCCTGATCATCAAATTGAAATGAAAATAATTTGACGCTAAATAAACATTTTAAATAAAAAATATATGGTAGGACCTCTTGTACCTATGGGTGTTATACCCGAAACCTGGAACAATGTGATTGCATTGGCACTGGGAATGGGTTTCGGCTTCTCGCTCGAAGCATCCGGCTTCTCTTCATCGCGTAAAATCATGGGAACCTTTTTTGGTTATGATTTCGTGGTATTGCGTGTTTTCTTTACGGCAGCAATCACAGCCATGACAGGCATAATTTATTTTGATTATATGGGCTGGATGGATGCATCCATGCTTTATATTAACCCCTATTATGTAATGTCAGCTATTGTTGGCGGCATTGTTATGGGACTGGGTTTTGCCTTAGGCGGATTCTGCCCTGGCACCAGTTTCTGTGGTGTTGCGATCGGCAAAATCGATGCAATGATATTCAGTGCCGGATTGTTTATTGGCATTTTCTTCTTTTCCGAACTATATCCTTTGTTCGAAGGACTTTATAACAGCGGAAACATGGGTGGAGCTAAAATCTACGATATGCTGGGTATGCGCGAATCCGTTTTTGCATTCCTGCTGATAGTGGTTGCGGTAGGCATGTTTTATGGCGCCGCTTTTGTTGAAAAGAAAGTTAAAAAAGTTGAGTATTAACTGATAAAATCATGAAGAAAAGATATTTATTACTAACCTTCATTGCTGTCGCCCTGGGCTTAGGTATCCTGTTTATGCCGGAAAAAGATGCCAGCAAGCAGGTTCAGCCCGAATTACTCCTTGCTGCAATTGATGATCCTTCAAGGTTTTTATCCTCGGATGACATTACTGACAGGCTTGTAAAAAAGGACCCGGCACTTTTATTGATTGACGTCAGGCCTGCCGATCAGTATAAATCGTTTTCAATTCCGGGATCCATCAATATTCCGGTCGATTCGCTACTCACCACAGCATCCATGGACATGATTTACCAGAATGCAATGGACAAAGTATTTTATTCCAATAGCGACGTTACTGCTGACCAGGCCTGGATAATTTGCAAACGTGTCGGGATGAAACGTATATATGTACTTCAGGGTGGCGTCAATAATTGGTTTGACTGTATTGTAAAAGCAACAAAACCTTTAGAAACAGGATCTGAAAAAGCTATGGAACTTTACCAGTTCCGTATGGCTGCATGCCAGTATTTTTATGGGAGCCTTGATTTGGCTGCGGCTCCAAACATCGTTCCTGAAAAGAAAAAGGTGACAATTATTAAAAAAGCACCAGCTGCCTCGAAGGGTGGTGGTTGTTAATTATACCTGAAAAACACTGAATAGCATGGATGAACTGAATAAAACCAACCGCCTCACGATCATTGTTGTTGCATTCGTGCTGGTAATTGTAATCGGGCTGATCACCTTCAGAAGACCTGATGTTAAATATATTTTAACACCGGCCGAAAGCCTTACATTACTTAATAATCCTGAATTAGCCATCACTCCCGCTCAGGCAATTGCTGCACTTAAAGACAGTGCGGGTAAAACTATTTTTATTGATGTCCGCAACTCCATCGATTTTATTAATGGGCATGTTAAAAATGCAATAAATATCCCCGTACGTGAACTATTCTCAGACCAGAATAAAAAAGTGCTGCGTGATATCGAAAAAGCAGGACAAACCGTTGTATTATATGGAGAAACTGAACAGCAGGCTAATGGTCCCTGGCTCATGCTCAGGCAAACAGGATACAAAAACGTTTTGCTTTTTACAGGCACTTTTGCCCAGCTTGATGTAGCCCACTCCGATTCGTTAAACAAGCTTTTGCCTCAATTAAGCGAAACACCACTTATTGATACCGCTGCTTTGAAGTTGGTCTCATCACCTGCTGCTGCTAATAACACGGCAGAGACACCTAAACCTGTGAAAAAAGTCGTTATTCCTGTTAAAAAGGTAAAATCTTCGGGTGGCGGATGTTAAAAGCATAAAACAAAAAGAGTCTGTCTTGAAAAGGCTGCCGGCATGGTAGCCTTTTTTGCGTAAACAATGTTTTTCAGGTATATGCATATTGGATATATAACCCTATTCCACTCATAATTATTTGAGCTGAATTTCCCTGGTCAGTGACAGTGTAAACTACCGTATTAAATTAACCGTTCCTCTTTGTGTTACGATTTTTGAATTTTCTTTTTCACTTTCACTGTATTGAATCAGGTAACTGTAGGTGTCTGTTTTACACAGCTTACCTTCAAATGTCCCGTCCCATCCAACAGCGGGATCAGAGCTGCTGAAAACAAGCTGTCCCCACCTGCTAAAAACCAGGAATTGATATGGCTGCAAGGTAGTACGTTGCGTCACGGGCCTGAAAATATCATTATGCTGATTACCGTCGGGTGAGAAAGCGTTGGGAAGCCATAGTCCGGGTAAATAATAGTATTGTTTCTGAGTCGTATCGCTGCAGCCGTCGGGGCCGGTTGCCACCAGCCTGATGGTATAATCCCCTTCTCGGCTATATATAATATCCGGCTCAGCAACAGCAGTGGTAAAATTGTTGCCAAAGTCCCAATAATATTGACTTGCGCCGGTGGTGAAATTATTAAAATGCAGATCACCTTTCCGGTTGATTGAATTTTCGATATAATCGAAATTGCCGTTTGGTTTAGGCATAACTTGTATTATTGAGCTCACCGTATCAGAGCATCCGAATGCATCCGTTACCGCCAGGCTTACTTTGTAATTTGAGGCATCATTAAATACAATTACTGCAGGATTATCATAATACATGCGC
>JBBSBT010000112.1:0-8139 GCA_038250985.1 Bacteroidales bacterium | reverse complement strand
TGTCTTTCCGATTTGCTGCGTATAAAAGTGATTTTTCTTTAATTCCGAAAGTTCGTGCAACAGTTTGCTGCGGCGGCGTTTTTCACGTTCGTCTACTTTACCCTCCATCAGGAGAGCTTTTGTGCCTGGCCGTTCGGAATAAGTGAACACATGCAGGTATGTGATATCCAGGTTTTTAATGAAATTAAAAGCATCGTCGAAGTCTTCATCAGTTTCACCCGGAAAACCAACAATAACATCAGCCGCTATACATGCATCCGGCATAAGGTCCTTAATGCGCCTGACCCTGCCGGCAAATACTTGGCGCAGGTATTTGCGTTTCATAAGCTGTAAAATTTTGTCGCTGCCGCTTTGCAGGGGAATATGAAAGTGGGGCAGTAGCTTTTCGGAAACCGAAACCAGTTCAATAATATCGTTGTTGAGTAACTCCGGCTCGATAGAAGATATTCTGATGCGTTCAATTCCATCAAGAGTGGCAAGCTGATGCAGCAAGTCTAAAAATGATTCCTTATTTTGTTGTCCAAAATCACCGATATTGACTCCAGTGAGGATGATTTCTTTTATTTCGGTCGCGGCAATTTCACGGGCAACTTTCATGGTGTTTTCAACGCTTTCGCTGCGGCTTCGACCCCGCATAAACGGAATGCTGCAATACGTGCAAAAATAATCGCATCCATCCTGAACCTTGAAAAATGATCGCGTGCGATCGCCCATGGAATAAGAAGGAATGAATTCCCTGGTTTTGTTTATTTCCGATACAAATGATTCGTGATGCCCGTACTCATGAGTTTCGTCGCCCTGGCTTTGAATAATTTCTCCTATCCTGAATTTATCCGCATTTCCGAATACCCAGCTTACACCTTCCATACTGCTGAACATTTCGGGGTTTGCCTGAACTGCACAACCGATTACAGCCACCTGGGCTCCGGGATTACGCTTGTGGGCCTGCTTGACGGCCGTTTTACATTTTTTTTCAGCTATTGAAGTCACCGAGCAGGTGTGAACCACATAAAAATCAGCTTGTTCATCAAAATCAACCACCTCGAAATCATCGATCCCGAATTGCCTCGAAATGGTGCTGGTTTCTGAAAAATTCAGTTTACAGCCTAAAGTATGAAATGCTATGCGCTTTTTAGGAATCATGCGGCAAAGGTAAGGATTTTGGAATGTCGGATTTACGATGTCCGATTTACGTTGTCGGATTTCGAGAGGACTATTTTCTGTTTTCTTATCACTCTCAACTTTTCGCTCCAGTGTCAGACACCCTTTGGGTGTGCAGACACTATTCACTATTCACTAATCTTTTCTCCCTCCATTGAATATATTGCTGAAATAAAATGCCGGCAACGATGATAACCAGTCCAACGATGGTTGAAAACAGTATTTTTTCACCTACCAGCCATGATACCAATATCAGGGAAATAAACGGTGAAATAAACACAAGGTTCGAAATGCGTGCCGTATTGGGCGAACGGTGAAGCGCTTTCAGCCATAATACAAATGTGAGTCCCATTTCAAATATCCCTATGTATATTCCACCTGTGAAGCCTTGCCAGGGCGGGAAAACCAGGTTGCCGGTAATAATACAGTATAAGAGTATATAGGAGAACCCGAATGCGAAATTGAGAAACATTTTAGGAACTGCTTCACGGCTGTCTTTCATGTTGAGTATCCAGAACGAGGCCCAGAATAATGCGCTGCCCAGTGCTAATGCAACACCAAGCGGGTCGGAGAAATGTATATCGCTCAGATTGCCATGAGTAGCTATAATCACCGTTCCTGCGAAACTTATCAATATGGCAATGATACTAAGGAAAGTAATGTGCTGCTTCAGGAAAATAACGGAAAATATAACCAGCATCAACGGCCAGATATAATTCAATGCCACACCTTCCTGTGCCGGTATCCGCCGGTATGCCTCAAAAAGCACCATATAGTAGAGTAGGGGATTGAACATCCCCATTACTGCCGAATTTGTCCATTGCCGGGCGGTCACCTGCTTTAAACCTGAAGGAATTCCTGTAAAGTGGATCTGCAACCCAAGAAATACCAGAGCGGTAAACGAAGCAATTAGCAAAAGCATTGGAGGGCTCGTGAATCCAAGCGTAAGCTTGAAAGCAGATCCCATGGTTGACCAAAAAAGAATGGCAATAATGGCCAATGTATAGGCCCCGGTTTTACTGGCTTGCATGCAGGTTGATTAACATCTGTAAAAGTACAGTAAAAGTTCACAAAAGCAGATATAAACAAACTGTATGGTTTCATGTGATTTTTTTGAAGATGTAAATTGCTTATTTACAGAATATTAAGATAGTACATATATTTCGCTAAAAACTTGCACAGCAAGTTTAAGTTAGTAATTTTGCCCCTTCTTTTTCAGAACACATTACGTGTTTTTGACTTCAGAAATGTATAAGATATTTCAAAACGGAACAACCGCAGTTTGTCTGTCTTATTTTTAATTTGAAATTGTATACAATGCCAAAGGAATTCTTTATGAAAAAATTAGCTGTAGTAGCATTTGGAGGTAACGCCCTATTGCGTGGCGACCAGGTCGGCACCATCGAAGAACAGGAGAAAAATGCTCTGGACACCTGTGAGCGACTTCTTACCCTTATCGACAGGGGATATAATGTGGTGTTAACACATGGAAACGGGCCGCAGGTTGGCAATATTTTACTGGCAAATGCTGCCGGCAACCAGGTTTATAACCTGCCTGAAATGCCTCTTGATATATGCGTTGCATATTCGCAGGGGTTTATCGGTTATATCCTTGAACAGCAGATGCGCAATGTGCTTCGTGCCCACGATCTTGACCGTGATGTTATTACCATTATCACACAAGTGCTGGTGGATCGGGATGATGTTGCTTTCGAGAATCCGACAAAACCCATAGGTCCATATTACACCAAAGAACTGGCTGACCGCATGACTGCAGAAAACGGAAGTATTTTCAAGGAAGATCCACGTGGACGCGGATGGCGCAAAGTTGTGGCTTCACCCAAACCATTGGTGATCAGCAATCAGCGTTCCATTGAGCGGATTGCACGCGACGGGCAAATTGTGATTGCCGTCGGAGGAGGTGGAATTCCTGCTTTCTACGTGGCCGAGAATAAACTCCAGGGCATTGATGCCGTGATTGACAAAGACCTCGCTTCGGCACTGCTGGGCGGCAATATCAATGCTGATAAGCTTTTCATTCTTACGGATGTGCCAAAAGTCTGTATCAATTACAATACTCCCCAGGAAAAATCCCTGGATCGTATGAGTGTGAAACAGGCAAAACAATACCTGGCCGAAGGACATTTCGCCGAAGGCAGTATGGCACCCAAAATCCGCGCTGCCATTCACTTTGTAAAACATACCAGCCGCGATGCTATTATTACTTCTGCCGGCTTACTTGGCGTTGATAACGGCGGAACAAGGATTTCGATAGTTTAGACAAAGAAAAATGATTTTATTTACGATATACGATTTACGAGGTACGATTGGGGCAGTTTATTCATGAGATCACAAAACGTAATCTCTGATTCATATTTTCTAAATCAATTAAAAATTCGTAAATCAAAAATCGTCATTCGTAAATCGTAAATCGTAAATTTGCAGGTATCAAATTAAATTCAGATTCCCCAACCCCTATCCCGATAGCTATCGGGACCTAAACCTAAAACCTAAAAATACATGGCATTTAATCTTAAAAACCGTCATTTTCTGAAAGAACTTGATTTTACTCCCCAGGAGATAAAGTTCTTCCTCGACCTTGCTATCGAATTGAAAAAATCGAAATATGCAGGCACTGAACAGCAGCGTTTAAAAGGCAAAAATATTGCTTTGATTTTCGAAAAAGATTCTACCCGCACCCGTTGCGCCTTTGAAGTAGCTGCTTTGGACCAGGGAGCTCATGTTACCTACCTGGGACCTTCCGGTTCACAAATCGGGAAAAAAGAATCCATGAAAGATACCGCCCGTGTGCTGGGTCGTATGTTCGATGGTATTGAATATCGCGGTTATGCACAGACTAAAGTCGAAGACCTTGCAAATTATTCAGGCGTTCCTGTTTGGAATGGTTTAACCAATGAATTCCATCCCACCCAAATGCTGGCTGACTTTATGACCATGATGGAACATATCGACAAGCCTTTAAATAAAGTGACTTTCGCATTCCTTGGCGATGCTAAGAACAATGTCGGAAATTCACTGATGGCCGGTGCTGCGAAAATGGGAATGGATTTCCGTGCCGTGGCTCCTAAAAGCTGCCAGCCGGATGCCGCTCTCGTTACACAATGCAAAGAAATTGCCAAAGAAACAGGTGCTAAAATTACAATTACCGATAATGTTGCCGAAGGTGTTAAAGGATGCGATTTCCTGTATACCGATGTATGGGTTAGTATGGGCGAACCTGCCGAAGTATGGGCCGAACGTATTAAACTGCTGAAACCTTACCAGGTAAATATGGATATGGTGAAAAAAACCGGCAACCCGAATGTGAAATTCCTGCATTGTCTGCCAGCATTTCACAATCGTGAAACAACGGTAGGAGAGGATATCTTCCAGAAATTCGGTCTTGACGGCCTCGAAGTTACCGACGATGTATTTGAATCAGAAATGTCGATTGTTTTTGATGAAGCTGAAAATCGCCTTCATACAATAAAGGCAGTGATGGTGGCTACCCTTGGAAGCTAAAAGTTAATAGTTAACAGAAAATAGTTAACAGTTTCTGAATTTCTTTCTAAAAGGCTGCCTAAAGGTGGCCTTTTTGCTTTATTTTAGTTTAGTCATAAAACACAAGAATATTTGCCCCTCCAAGATGATGATGTGTACCTTCGAAATTGAATTTCAATTCGCTCCGTGGAGCAGGTAATAAAACCCGGTAAATCATCCATCTTACTCAGGATCAGTTTGACTAAATGGTTTTGTTTCTAAAAACTAAAGGCTCACTGGTTTAAACACTCATTTTTTTATTGCATTTTTCCCATTCTTAACCTCGTTAAGGTATTTCCTGCGAATGTCCTTAATATCCACTGTTGTTTCCGGAAGCTCAATATCTGATTTTTCCATTGTTTTTACTATGATTTGAGATATGGCGAGGTTACGGAACCATTTGTGATCGGAGGGTATGATAAACCAGGGAGAGTCTTCGGCGCTGCATTTATTGAGTACATCCTCGTATGCCGATTCATATACATCCCAATATTTCCTTTCCGAATAATCTGCTTCACTTATTTTCCACTGCTTTGCCGGATCATCAAGTCGATTTTTGAAGCGTTGTAATTGCTCTTCTTTGCTGATGTGAAGAAAGAATTTTAAAATGTGGGTGCCATTTGCCTCAAGTTTTTGCTCGAATTTATTAATCAAATCGTAGCGCTTCGACCAGACTTCTTCCGGAACAAGGTTGTGAACACGGGCGATAAGAACATCTTCGTATTGTGATCGGTTAAAAATAACTATTTCACCTGGTTTAGGTATTTTTTGTTGAATCCGCCACAAAAAATCATGTGAGAGTTCCACAGGTGTTGGTTGCTTGAAGCTTATTACCCGACAGCCTTGCGGGTTCATTGAGCCTATAACGTGCCTGACTACACCATCCTTGCCACCCGCATCAAGAGCCTGAAGTATTATTAACAATGACTGTTTATGTTCAGCAAAAAGCTTATACTGCAATTCATCCATCTTCTGCTGCAGTTTCCTGGTTTCATGAATCGCTGATTTTTTCTTTTCGTGCTTTCCTTCATAGTCCGGATCAAAGTCTTTAAGCTGAATAAGGCTTCCCGGCTTTACGAGAAATTTTTTGCTGTAGTTCATAAGTGGTTATTCTATTAATGTTATGAATGATTAATCATAAAAGTATTTACGGATTTACTTTTTTGCCTCATCATTAGCAGTATTCTTTCCCGATTCAGGCTTTTTACTGGCATCAGGCTTACTTGCTGTTTTGGCTTTAGTAATAGTTTCGGGTTTGCTTTCGGTCTTGGTATGTGCTTTATCTTCAGTCTTGTTCTCTGTTTTGTCTTCAGGTATTGACTCAATTACATTTTGGGGATTTGATGAATCCTTCACCGGATCGAATATCCGGTATGCCAAAAGTTTAATCCTGTCATTCAAAAGGAACCAGATCAAGGCATATCCCCAAACAAAGCCTGCCCAACCCCAGCCCAGTGGAGTCATAAAGAAACCATATACTGCAATTAGCGTTGCAACCATTTGCGTACCAAGTACAGCTATCCATAAAATCTTAGCAGGTTTGATGGACCAGAAAGGACCTCGTGTTCGCGTAAGGAATATCGTAAGATGTCCGGCCACTGACAATTTCAAGTACATCAAGGTTTGTATGTGTGCGCGGTCAATGTGAAAGACGCGTTCACCCAGGTAAAACAATCCAAAAGCCGACACAACCCCGATAACACCCAAAACTGTAGAAATTCCCAGTACCATTCGCATATTCCATGCCTCGGGCTGGTTTTTGTAATGAACATTATCATAAGCAATTGACAGTATGGCGCCATCATTCAGTAATGCGAGCATCACGATCATCACGGCAGTAACCGGGTAAAAATTAAATACAAGAATGGATAAAGTCATGAATAATAACACGCGCAAAGTTTCTGCAATCCGGTAAATTGCATAGCTGTTCATTCGCTGGAAAATTCGGCGGCTTTCCTTAATGGCGTCAATAATCACCGAAAGACCAGGAGTCATCAGTACGATGGCTGCTGCTGCACGGGCAGCATCTGTTGCATCCGAAACCGCGATTCCACAATCTGCTTTTTTTAACGCGGGCGCATCGTTCACTCCATCACCTGTCATACCAACGATATGCCCATGCTTTTGGAGAACATCCACAATGTGAAACTTATGTTCGGGAAACACCTGTGCAAAACCGTCGGCATTCTCGATAGATTTGGCTACCTCAGCAGACTCTTTCTTTTTGGAATCCCCCAGGCTTGAAGCATCAAGGATATTAGCTCCCATATTTAGCTTTTTAGCTGTTTCCTTTGCAATGGCCAGGGCATCGCCTGTAACCATCTTAATGGTAACACCCATAGCAAGAGCTGTTGCAATAGTTGCTTTTGCATCTTTTCTAGGCGGGTCGAAAAGTGGCAATACACCGATAAACTGCCATTTTCCATTACCATCATCCCTGGCTACACCTAATGAACGAAATCCGCGTGCTGCGAATTCATCAACTGCCTTTTCGACTTCCTTTTTTACTTTAGCTGCATTATCCGATAATTCCAAAATGACCTGTGGCGCCCCTTTGGTAACTTTAAACTCTTTTCCTTCTTTACCTTTTACTGTGGCTTCGGTGCGTTTGTGTACAGGATCGAATGGCTGAAAATGAATCACTTTATAGCCTTTCGTGGCATCCTTGTCTTTCAATCCACCCAGAACGGCCAGATCAATGGTGTCGTTGTTTTCTGCCCGGGAGGCCAGTGCACCCATCAGAATAACCTCCTCTGCAGGAACCTCATTCATGCAGAATGGATCGCCCAGCGTCAGTTTGTTCTGAGTAAGGGTACCTGTCTTGTCAGCACAAAGTACGTCCACACCAGCCAGTTCTTCTATAGCCACCAGCTTGCTGACTATTGCTTGCTTTTTAGCCAAAAGTCGCGCACCAACCGCCATTGTCACCGATAATACCGTTGGCATTGCCACAGGAATCGCGGCCACAGTAAGCACCAGTGCAAATTGTAAGGTAGTAAGTATTTGATCGCCACGAAAGATTGCTACGGTAATGATTACCGCCACCAGGGCTATCGCGAGAATAATAAGGTAATTGCCGATTTTTAAAACCGCCTTTTGAAAATGGCTGACAGTGTTAGCCTCTTGAACCAATTGCGCTGTTTTTCCGAAATAAGTTTTATCACCGGTTGCATAAACCAGAGCGCCGATTTCGCCTTGCCGGATGATAGAGCCGGAGAATACAGCTTCACCGGGTTTTCGTGAAATTGGCAGAGATTCGCCGGTTAATGCCGACTGATCCACTTCGACCGAATCGCCATCGAGCAAGCGTGCATCAGCCGGCACAATGTCGCCGAGCCTCAGGCGAATAACATCGCCTGGTACAAGTTCACGTGCCGGGGGAGTTATCCACTTCCCATCCCGCTTCACACGGGCTTTAACAGCCAGCTTTGCCTTGAG